>JAENVU010000407.1 GCA_016650415.1 Acidimicrobiia bacterium | reverse complement strand
CTGGACCACGTCCCACGCGGCTTAATTCCCGCTCTTGGCCCTGCGGGCCGGGCCGCTCGGGCCACGGCCGACGCCACGTACCTGTGACCCAAGGTGCGGGTCGGTCCGCTTCGGCGTCGGCCTCTCGACTCCCGCTCTTGGTCAGGCCTTGAGGACGGCGCCCTCCGCAGGGGCGAGGGTGATCGAGCCGGTGACGCGCTCCCCGTCGCGCGCGCGGCGGGTGCCGATCAGGATCTCACCGTCGATCCCGGCGACGGTGGCGGGCGCATCACCCAGGTTCAGGAGCACGATCGTGGCGTCGCCGCGGCGGTAGGCCAGCCCGTCGGCCGGCGCGTCGAGGCGCATCCACGCGCCGGTGCGCAGATCGGGGTGGGTGCGGCGGAGCGCGATGAGATCACGCGTGAGCGACAGCATCGAGTCCGGGTCGCCGTCCTGATCCGCGACGTTGCACGTCAGATCGCCGAACCGCAGCCACGGGCGCGCCTCGGGAGTCGTGAATCCGCCACCCGGCGCGTTGGCCCACTGCATCGGGGTTCGGACCGGATCTCGTCCGGCGTAGGGAAAGAAGCGGATACCGACCGGGTCGACCAACTCCTCGCGCGGGACCGCGGTGTCGACCATGCCGATCTCGTCGCCCTCGTACAGCACCGTCGTGCCGCGCAGGGTCAACAACATCATCAGCGCGGCGCGGGCGCGATCCGGATCACCGTCGGCCCAGCGGGTCGGGAACCGGGAGATGTCGTGGTTGCTCCCCGTCCACACCGGAGTGCCGGCCGCCGGCATCGCACCTTCCGTGCGCTCGATCATGTCGGCCAGTGCCGCTGCGTCGAACGGCGCGTGGGCGAAGGGGATGTTGAAATCGAGGTGGAGTTCGTCGCCAACGGCTCCGAAGTACGGGAACAGGTCCTCGAGCTTCTCCACGAACGTCTCGCCGATGAGGACCTTCGGTGGATCGTAGGAATCCGCGAGCTCCCGCCACCGCCGGTGGACCTCGTGCACCTCGGGTCGGTTCGAGTTGAACTCCTGACGTTGCCCGCGCATCTGGTCCATCAACGAGTCCGCGTCGGTCGCCGGCGGGTTGTCGCGCAGGTCTGAATCCTTGATCACCATGTGCGCGACGTCGATACGAAACCCGGACACGCCGGAATCGAACCAGTACCGGAAGATCCGATCGAACTGCTCGCGCACCTCCTCGTTCCACCAGTTGAGATCCGGCTGCATGTCGAGGAAGTTGTGGAGGTAGTACTGGCCGGTCGGCTCGTCGAGCGTCCAGGCCGGGCCGCCGAACACGCTCACCCAGTTGTTGGGCGGGCCACCGTCAGGTGCGGGATCCGCCCAGACGTACCAGTCGCGCTTGGGGTGGTCGCGGGATGAACGCGAGGCTTCGAACCACGGGTGTTCGATGCTCGTGTGGTTGGGAACGAGATCCATGATGACCCCGATCCCACGGGCGGCTGCGGCCGTGACCAGCGCGTCGAGATCGCGCAGCGTGCCCAGGCTCGGATCGACGTCGTAGTAGTCGGCGACGTCGTAGCCGAAGTCGGCGTTCGGTGACACCGTGATCGGGCTCAACCACAGCCCGCGGATGCCGAGCCCGGCCAGGTGGTCCAGGCGGTCGATGATTCCCTGGAGGTCGCCGACGCCATCGCCGTCACTGTCCATGAACGAACGCGGGTAGGCCTGGTACAGGACTTCACCCACCCACCACTGTTTCGGGTCGTACTGGGGCTGCGTCATCGACTCAACATAGGTGGCAGCTACCGTCGTCGGCGCGTGCCGATCAAGTATCTGGGGTCCAAGCGACGCCTCGTCGGAGTGCTGGGCACACTCTTCTCCGCCACCGGTGGTGGACGCGCGCTCGATCTCTTCACCGGGACGACCCGGGTGGCCCAGGAACTCAAGAATCGCGGGGGGCATGTGACCGCGGTCGACCGGGCCCGGTACGCCCACGTCTTCGCGCAGTCGGCCATCGAGACCGACGCGCGCACGATCGAGCGTGATGCGCTGGATGCCGAACTCTCCGAACTCGACGCCCTCCCGCCCGCGCCGGGATACGTCACCGAGACCTTCTGCCAGGAAGCTCGCTTCTTCCGGCCCGAGAACGGTGCCCGCATCGACGCGATTCGCGAGGCCATCGAGGCTCGTCGCGGCCATCCGCACTACCCCATTCTCCTGACGAGCCTCATCGAGGCCGCCGATCGGGTGGACTCCACCACCGGCGTGCAGATGGCGTACCTCAAGGAATGGGCGCCCCGTGCCCACCAACGGCTGACGCTGCGCGTCCCCGACCTGCTCGACGGTGCCGGACGCGCGATCCACGGCGATGCCGTCGAGCTGATGCCCACGCTCGGCACCTTCGACTTCGCGTATCTCGATCCGCCGTACAACCAGCACCGGTACGAGGCGAACTATCACGTGTGGGAGACCCTCGTCGCGTGGGATGCACCGGAGCCGTACGGAGTCGCCCGGAAACGCCTCGAGCTCAGCGATCGCGCTCGTACCAGCGCGTTCAACCGACGCCGGCAGATGCCCGAAGCGCTCCGGGCATGCATCGACGGTGTCGACGCGCGCGTCGTGGTCATCTCCTACAACGACGAGTCCTGGATCGAGATCGACGAGCTGGTCGCGATGGGCCGCGCCCGCGGCGCGGTCGAGGTCTTCGGCTTCGACTCGAAGCGCTACGTCGGCGCGCAGATCGGGATCCACGATCCGAAGGGCACACGCGTGGGCGAGGTGTCGCACCTCCGCAACACCGAATACGTCATGGTGTGCGGAGACCCGGACGCGGTCGACGCCGCGGCACGCGCCCTCGCCGCATTGGCCGAGTCCGGTGCCTCGGGCGTGGCGGCACGAGGCGGCGCCAGAAACTCCCGGCCCGGACCTTGAACCCCGACACCGTGGCGCCGACGTGGCCCGAGCGGCCCGGCCCGCAGGGCCAAGAGCGGATCAGGAAGTAGCGGTGGTCTGACGACCTCGCTGGTCGGGCGATGTCCTCATTCGGGCCGCAGCTGGACCCGCCGCAGCAGCTGGGCATTGAGGGCGACGACGATCGTCGAAAGGCTCATCAGCACCGCGCCTACCGCGGGAGCGAGATCGACACCGGCCCAGGCGAGCGCACCGGCGGCGAGCGGGAGCGCGATCGCGTTGTAGCCCGCCGCCCAGGCGAGGTTCTGAACCATCTTGCGGTAGCTGGCCCGGGAGAGTCGGACCACGCCGGCGACCGCACGGGGATCGCTCGACGCGAGCACCACCCCGGCCGACTCGATCGCCACGTCGGTCCCGGCACCGATCGCCAGACCGACGTCCGCCCGCGCGAGCGCCGGGGCGTCGTTCACACCGTCGCCGACCATGGCGACCCGCAGGCCCTGTTCCTGGAGGTTGGCGACCGCTCGGTCCTTGTCCTCCGGCAGCACTTCGGCGATCACCCGATCCAGCCCGAGCTCGGCACCGACTGCATCGGCGACCTGGCGCGCGTCGCCGGTGATCATGATCACCTGCACACCCATCGCCTTGAGTTCGTCGACCGCGGCGCGGGCCTCGGGACGGATCTCGTCCTGGAGGGCCAACGCGCCCACGATCTCCCCGGCGCGGACGAGATACAGGACCGCCGCGCCGACGCGGATCCATTCGGCCGTGGGCTCCTCCAGATCGCGAGGCACCTCGACGTCGAGCTCGCGCACGAGCGCCGGGCCGCCGACGGCATACCGAACACCGTCGACACTCGCCTCGACCCCCCGACCGGCTCGCGACCGGAACCCTTCGGCGGTCGGCACCGAACCGAGTTCGGCGGCCCGCGCGGTGATCGCCCGGGCCAGCGGGTGCTCGCTGTCGCTCTCGATCGCTCCGGCGAGGGTCACGACGTCGCCCTCGGAGAGGCCGGCCGTGGCGGCAACGCCGGTGACGATGTGGTTGCCCCGGGTCAAGGTGCCGGTCTTGTCGAACAGCACCGCGTCGACCGACCGCATGCGTTCGAGCGCAAGCCGGTCCTTGACGAGAATCCCCGCTCGCGCCGACACCGCGGTCGAGATCGCGATCACCAACGGGATCGCGAGCCCGAGGGCGTGCGGGCACGCAATGACCAGGACGGTCACCGTCTTGGTCACCGCGGTACCGGCGCCGTCGAGCAACGTCCACACCACGAAGGTGACCAACGCGGTCAGCGTCGCGACATAGAACAGGAGCGCCGCGAACCGATCGGCGAGGACCTGGGCCCGACTGCTGGACGCCTGAGCGTCCGCGACCATGCGCTGGATGCCGGCCAGGGCGGTGTCGTCTCCGACCGCGGTGACCCGCACGCGGAGCGAGGAGTCCGTGGCCACGGTGCCGGCGACGACCCCGTCACCCGAGCCCTTCGCGACCGGGCGCGATTCCCCGGTGATCATCGACTCGTCGAGTTCCGCTTCACCTTCGACGATCTCGCCGTCCGCCGGGACGCGTCCGCCCGAGCGCACCAGCACGAGGTCGCCGGCCTGCAGCTCGCCGATCGACACCGCCTCGATCGTGCCGTCCGCCCCGACCCGTTCCGCGTCGTCGGGGATCAGTTCGGCGAGCGCGGCGAGCGCGCCGCGCGCCTGGCCGATCGCCTTCATCTCCTGCCAGTGACCGAGCAGCATGATGGTCACGAGGGCGGCAAGTTCCCACCAGAAGTCGAGTTCGAACCACCCGAGGCTCATCGCCATCGAGGCGGTGTACGCGACCGTGATCGCCATCGAGATCAGCAGCATCATGCCGGGCTGCCGGTCGCGGATCTCGCGTGCGCCCCCTTCGAGAAACTGCCATCCGCCCCAGAAGAAGACGAACGAACCGAGGACGGGCCCGACCAGGAACATGCCGCGGAAATCGAGTGAGTAGCCGAACCAGTGCATGACCATGTCGCTCGTCAGCACGAGCGGAATCGTCAATGCCAACGACAGCCAGAACCGGCGCCGGAACGCTTCCGGGTCGTGGCCGGCGTGCTTGTCGTGACCGGCATGTCCGTCGTGAGCACCGTGACCGTCGTGACCGTCGTGGGTCGACTCGTGCCCGTCGTGCTGGTCGTGCCCGGCATGGGCCGACTCGGGGCCGGAGGTGTCAGGCACCGGAGTACTCATGGCTCGACCTCGTAGCCGGCCGTCTCGATCGCAGCCGCGATCTCGGCGGCGGAGAGCGGGCGCTCCGCGTCGATCCGGACGAGACCCGTCGCGAGTTCGACCTCGACCCCGGTCACACCCGGGATCCCTGCCACTTCGCGACTCACGGCGTTGACGCAGTGGTCACAGCTCATGCCTCGGACATTCACGGTCGCGGTCTCGTTCATCGTCTGCTCCTCCGGGGATCAAATACCCTCTAGGGGTATCTCCATAATACCCACCTGGGGTATAATGTCAAGGTCCGAGTGATCGACAGTCCGGAGGTCGAGTGACCGAGCGCGGCTACACCGCCACCAAGCAGCAACTGCAGAACCGCCTGTCCCGCATCGAGGGACAGGTGCGCGGGATCAAGGGGATGGTCGAGGAGGACCGGTACTGCATCGACGTGCTTACCCAGATCGCCGCGGTGAGATCCGCGTTGGACCGGGTGGCGCTCGGACTGCTCGACGGGCACACCCGCCACTGTCTGGCGGGCGGCCACGGGGGACCCACCGACCCCGATGCCCAGGCCGACGAGCTGATGGCCGCGATCGGGCGGATCGTGAGCTGACCGCCGGGTCGCGCGCGTCCGGCCCTCAGCCGGCCGCGATCAACCCGCCGCGATCAACCGGCCGAGGTCGCGGAGCTGCTCGGTCTCGGAACCGAGCGTGAACTCGAGCTGCTTGATCCACTGGAAGTACCGGTGGATCGGGTAGTCGAGATCGATGCAAATACCGCCGTGCACGTGGAGTGCGGCATGGCCGACGCGGCTCCCGGCCTCGGACGCCCAGAACTTTGCGGTCGCGACTTCCATCCCGGCGTCTTCGCCCGCGGCGAGCTTCGTCGCCGCTTGCAGCATCGTGAGTTCGATGGCCTGCGTGTCGATGTAGGCGTCGGCCATCCGCTGGCCGACGGCCTGGAAGGTTCCGATCGCGCGATCGAACTGCTTGCGTTCGGTGGTGTACTGGGCGGTGATGCGCAACGCCTCCTGGCACGCACCGGTGACGATCGCGCAGATTCCGACGATCGTCCGCTGGACCGCATAGCGCAGGATCTCGCGCCCCTGTGCCAGCTCGCCGATGCGGTACGAGTCCTCGACGGTCGCGCCGTCGAGGTGCATGACGAACTGCGGCTCGTGATTGGTGACGTCCTGGCGCTCGAGGCTCACCCCGGGCTGGTCGACCTTCACCAGGAACATCCCGATGTCGTCACCGACCCGGGCCGGGACGAGGACGCGGTCGCACACATGCGCCATCGGCACGCAGACCTTCTTGCCCTCCAGGCGCCACTCGGATCCCTGCGGCGTCGCACTCGTCATCGGTTCGTAGGCCGACGTCCCCAACTCGCTGAACGCGGCGGTCACGACCGACTCACCGGAGACGATCGGCGCGATCCCGGCGCGCTGCTCGTCGTTGCCGAACTCGGCGATGGTCCCGGCGCACGACACCAACGTGTGGAGCAGCGGCATCGGCGCGACGGCCCGGCCCTGTTCCTCCAGGATCAGGCAGAGTTCGAGGAACCCGTACCCGAGCCCGCCCACGGATTCGGGCAACGCCACGCCGAGCAGGTTCGCCTTCGCGAACTCGGCCCACGTGTCGCGGTCGAACCAGTCGGTGCTCTCGTCGAACGCGCGCAGCCCGCCCAGGGTCATCCGGTCGGTCAGGATCTGGCGGGCCAGGCCCCGCAGCTCTTCCTGTTCGTCGGTCAGGGTGAAGTCCATCGTCGTCGTCCTCGTCTCTGCGTCGGGTCGTCTGCGTCGGGTCAGCGGGGCGATCCGGGCATGCCCAGACCGAAGATCGCGATGAGATCCCGCTGCATCTCGTTGGTGCCACCACCGAAGGTGAGGATGTGCATGCTGCGGGTGCGGGCTTCCAGGCGGCCGCGCAGGACCGACTCCGGAGAGTTGCCCTTCACTGCCGCGACCGGGCCGAGGATCTCCATGAGGAGGCGGAAGGCCTCCAGGTAGAACTCGGTGCCGAACACCTTGATCGCCGACGCGGCGGCGGGGTTGAGCGGATCACCCCGGGTGGCACCGTCGGCGATCTTCCAGTTGGCCAGGCGCAGATAGTCCAGCCGCGCGTGGACCCGTGCGAGGTTGAGCTGCACCCAGTCCTGGTCGATCACCCGGGTGCCGTCCGCCCGCTTGGTGAGCTTCGCCCACTCGATGGTGTCCTCGAGCTGACGATCGACGATGCCACTCGCACACAACGTGACGCGTTCGTGGTTCAGCTGGTTGGTGATGAGGTTCCAGCCCTGGTTCTCTTCACCGACCAGGTTGCCGACCGGCACCCGCACGTCCTCGTAGAACGTGGCGTTCGTGTTGAAGCCGCCCATGTTCGAGATGGGCTCGGCCTTGAATCCCGGCGTGTCCGTCGGGACGATGATCATCGAGATGCCCTTGTGCTTCTTCACGTTGGGATCCGTGCGCACCGCGAGCCACACGTAGTCGGCATCGGTCGCGAGGCTCGTGAAGATCTTCTGCCCGTTGATCACGTACTCGTCGCCGTCGCGCTCGGCCTTCGTGCGCAACGACGCGAGGTCGGTACCGGAATCGGGCTCGGTGTAGCCGATGCAGAAGTGAATCTCACCGGCGAGGATCTTGGGCAGGTAGAAGTCCTTCTGCTCCTGGGTGCCGTACTTCATGATCGTCGGGGCAACCGAGTTGATCGTGAGCATCGGCACGGGCGCGCCGGCCCGCATCGACTCGTCGAAGAAGATGAACTGCTCGATTTCCGTGCGGCCCTGACCGCCGTACTCCTTTGGCCAGCCGATCCCGGCCCAGCCGTCGGCGGCCATCTGCTTCCAGATGCCCCGGGCGACGGGCCCGACGCCTTCACTGTGCGAGAGCTCGTCTTCCACCTCGGGCGTGAGGAGCTGCGAGTAGTAGTCGCGCAGCTCGTCGCGGAGGCTTTGGAGCTCGGGAGTCAGACCGATGTACATGAGCGTCCCCTGATCAGGATGTGGCCTCGGGGACTGTAGCCAAGCCGACGAGAACGCGTTCTCGCGTGCGTTCGGTCCCCGGCGGGCCAACCGGAGCCCGCCGACCGCACCCGGTCAGAGGGCGTCGGGAGCGAACGTGTCGCAACGGCTGGGGTTCCCCGTACGAAAACCGATGGAGAACCACTTCTGGCGCTGCGTCGCAGAACCGTGAGTCCATGATTCCTTGTTGATCGCACCCGTCGCGGCCTTCTGGATGCGATCGTCGCCGACCGCAGCCGCGGCATCGAGGCCGTCGGCGATGTCCTGGTCGCTCAACTGCTCGATGAACCCGGTGTCGATCGCGTTGGCGGCCCACACGCCCGCGTAACAGTCGGCCTGGAGTTCGAGCCGGACCGACGCGGATTTCGGACCTTCACGATCGTTGCCGACCTTCGCGTTGGTCCCGAGCAGATCCTGGACGTGGTGTCCGTACTCGTGCGCCAGGACGTACGCCTCGGCGAACGGACCGCCCTTCGCGCCGAACCGACCGGACAGGTCGTCGAAGAATCCGAGGTCGATGTACACCAACTGGTCGGCCGGGCAATAGAACGGTCCCGACGCCGACGACGCCGGCCCACACGCGGTGTTCGTCCGGCCGGTGAACAACACCGTCTTCGTGTCGGTGTACCCCTGGACGGCGCCCCGCCAGTACTTCTGCACCGAGTTGACGACGCCGACGAGTCGACAGTCCTGGCGCTGGTTCGCGTCGGCGCCCGTTCGGCAACTCTGCGCGATGTCGGTGTTGTCGCCGGCAACCCGCGGCGCCGTCGACGAACCGCCATCGCCGCCCTGATTCGCGAAGAACACGATCGCGACCAGCACCAGCACGCCGATGATCCCGCCGCCGCCGAGCGTCTTGCCGCGACCACCGCGTCCTCCGCCGCCGAGCGCACCGCCGAGGACGTCGCCGAGTCCGCCGCCGTTCGAGCCACCCAGCACTCCGCCGAGGCCGCCGGTCGCGCCACCCGCACCGCGTTCATCGTCGACCTGACCGGTGTCGAGATCGGCACCCTTGCGGAACTTCATCGATCACTCCGTATGGCCTGAAGGTGGTGAAGCAGGGAGGTGGAACGGGCGCATGTCTATCCCACAACCCGGGTCGTTACCCCGGCGCCGGTACCGACCAACGGTCAAAAGCGGCCCGGCGGCAGGTGGCGCGGGACACGTTCAAGATTCCTGCGGGGATGCCGATCCATTCAGTGTGCGGTGAGATGCCAGCACCAGCAATCGCTCGACACCCAAAGGGAGTTTCTGCAATGCGACGTGTACTCGCGGTGCTCATGCTGATCATGAGCTCGACGGCCGTCGGTCCTCTGGTCCAGACCGCGCACGCGGCGGATCCGGGCGCCGAGGCCGACTACGCGAACCGAATCAATGTGCTGCGCGCCGAGCATGGG
>JAENVU010000406.1 GCA_016650415.1 Acidimicrobiia bacterium | reverse complement strand
CGTGACGGCACCGGCGCGTGTGCAGCTCAGCCAGGCGCGGGACGATTCGGCCGCGCTCACGATCGTGATCCACGAAGGCCGGAATCGTCAGGTGCGACGGATGGGTGACGCCGTTGGTCATCCGGTACGGCGGCTGGTCCGTACTCGGATCGGGACGTTGGCCGACCGGGGTCTCAAGCCGGGCGAGTGGCGGGTGCTGGAACCGTCCGAGGTGCGGGCGCTCTACGTGGCGGCCGGCGAGGGCGACCCCGATCCCGAGAGCGAGGCGGCCCGACCCGCAGGGCCATGAGCGGGAGTCAAGTAGCGTCGCCGGGCGTGAAACTCCGAGGGCTCCGAGGTGCGACCACGTGCGATGTCGACACGGTCTCCGAGATCGACGCCAAGACCAAGGCGCTGGTCGCGGCCATGTTGGAGCGCAACGAGATTGATCACGACCAGCTCGTGAGCATCATCTTCACGGCGACCGACGACCTCCACGCCCAGTTTCCGGCCACGGCGGCCCGCACGCTCGGCCTCGGCGACGTTCCGCTCCTGTGTGCTCGGGAACTCGACATCGTCGGCGGCAAGGCCCGCACGATTCGGGTGTTGATGCACCTCTACACCGACCGGTCTCGCACGGAACTGCATCACGTCTATCTCGAAGGCGCCACGACGCTGCGCGACGATCTTCCGGAGTGACGGTGACTGTTGCTCTCCTCGGCACCGGCCTCATCGGAGGTTCGATCGGCCTCGCCCTCACTGCGTCGGGGATGACCGTTCGGGGTTTCGACGCGGATGCCGAACGCGCGGAACGCGCCCGCGAGTTGGGTGCGATCGCGACCGTGGCGGGTTCGATCGCCGAAGCGGTCGACGGCGCCGATGTGGTCATCGTGGCGGTACCGGTCGGCAAGGTCGCGGCAGTCGTCGTCGACGCCCTCGACGCCGGCGCCCGGGCGGTCACCGACGTCGGCTCGGTCAAGGCCGCGGTGATCGATGCGGTGCGAACGGCGCGCCCCGAGCTGTCGTCGCGCTACGTCGGTGGCCATCCGATGGCGGGCTCGGAACAGGACGGTCTCGACGGCGCCGACGCCGACCTGTTCGCCGGCGCGACCTGGGTGCTCACCCCGACCACGGACACCGACCCGGCCGCGCACACGTCGATTCGCGGAGTGATCGGGCGACTCGGTGCGGAAGTGATCGAGATCCCGCCCGAGCAGCACGATGCGCTCGTGGCGGTCGTGAGCCACGTACCCCAACTCGCCGCGACCACGCTGATGAACGTCGCCGTCGAGAGTGACGACCAGCACGCGTTGATGATGCGACTCGCGGCGGGTGGATTTCGGGACATGACGCGGATCGCGGCCGGCCACCCCGGAATCTGGCCCGACATCTGTGTTGCGAACCGCGACGCCATCCTCGAGGCGCTCGATGCCTACCGCGGTTCCCTCGATGGGGTGCGAGCCCTCGTCGCATCGGGCGACGGTGACGGGCTGCTCGACGTACTGGATCGTGGTCGCCGGGCGCGACGCAGCCTGCCGTCCGGTGCGCGCGTGAGTGGGCCGCTCTCGGAGCTGCGGGTCCCGGTACCGGACCGGCCGGCGGTCTTGGCCGAGGTCACGACGATGGCGGGCCGGCTCGGGGTGAATATTCTCGACATCGAGATCGCCCACTCGATCGAGGGCGAAGGCGGTGTGCTGGTGCTCGTGGTTCCCACGACCGGCGCGGCGCCGTTCGAATCGGAGCTGGTGGGCGCGGGCTACCACGTGGCTCGAAAGGATCTGACCTGATGAGTGGACCGGCCACGGCGCCGTCGGAGCTGCACGTCGTCGGTGGCGCGCCCCTCCGCGGCCGACTTCGGCTGCCCGGCTGCAAGGGCATCTCACATCGCGCGCTGATCTTCGCCGCGATCGCCGACGGGCGGTCCACGGTGCGCGGCCTGGCCGATGGTGCCGATGTGGCGTCGACGATGACCGTGCTCGACGGACTCGGCGTGAAGCTTCGACCCGACGGTGACGCGGTGAGCGTGCGCGGCCTGGGGTTCGATGGGCTCCGGGAGCCCACGTCGGTGCTCGATTGTGGCAACTCCGGTACGACGATGCGCATGCTCGCCGGGCTGCTCGCCGGTCGTGACTTCTTCGCGGTGCTCGTCGGCGACGAATCGCTCTCGGCTCGCCCGATGCGCCGAGTGCTGGACCCGATCGCCGCGATGGGTGCCCGCGTCGATGGACGCGACGGTGGCGCGCGGGCGCCGATCACCGTGCGCGGCGGTTCTCTGCGAGGGGTGCGGCACCAACTGGCCACCGCGAGCGGACAGGTCAAGACCGCACTGATCCTCGCGGGCCTCCAGGCGGAGGGGACGACGGAGATCGTCGAGCCGGCGCCGAGCCGGGATCACACCGAGCGGATGCTGGCTGCACTCGGCGTGGAGATCGACCGACCGAGCCCCGAAACCGTGAGCGTGGCCCGCGGTGAGCCGATGCCGTTCGAACTCACGGTTCCCGGCGACCCGTCGTCCGCCGCGTTCTTCGTGGTGGGTGCGTGCATCACGCCCGGGTCGGATCTCGTGCTCGAAGCCGTGAGCCTGAACCCGGCCCGCATCGGCTACGTGGATGTCCTCCGCCGCATGGGTGCCGAGATCGACGTGGTCGTGACGGGGGAGCAGGTCGGAGAGCCCGTCGGCGACATATCGGTGCGGGCCGCCGAGTTGCACGGCACCGACATCGCCGGGGACGAGTCGATCATCGACGAACTCCCCGTCCTGGCCGTGGCGGCCGCCTTCGCCGAGGGCACCACGACGATCCACAGCGCGGCCGAGCTCGCGGTCAAGGAAAGCAATCGGATCGGCACGATGGAACAAGAGCTCACCCAGCTCGGTATCGGCGTGGAGACGCGCCCCGACGGTCTGGTGATTCGAGGTGGCGCGCCCAGAGGGGCGTCGCTGAAGAGTCACGGCGACCATCGCATCGCCATGGCCGGCGCGATCGCGGGGCTCGCCGCCGAGGGTGAGACGACCGTGCGCGGGTTCGCGGCGACGGCGATTTCGTATCCCGGTTTCGCACGCGATCTCGCCTCGGTGTTGGCGCAATGACGCGACCGAGATCGGGTGCCCTCGTGGTGGCCATCGACGGACCGTCCGGGTCCGGGAAGTCGACGATCTCACGTGGGGTCGCGACGGCACTCGGTCTGCCGGTGCTCGACACAGGCGCGATGTACCGGGCCGTGGCCTACGCGGTGGTGCGAGCGGGGATCGACGCGCACGACCCCGAGGCCGCGGCCGCGGTGGCGCGGTCAGTGGTCATCGCGGTGGACCGGGGGGTCACCACCCTCGACGGTGAGGACATCTCGACGATCATTCGCGGCCCGGACGTCACGGCGCTGGTGTCGGTCGTTGCTGCGCATCCTCCGGTTCGTGCCGACCTTGTGCGCCGCCAGCGGGCGTGGGTCGACCAGCATGGAGGCGGCGTCGTCGAAGGTCGCGACATCGGATCGGTGGTCTTCCCCGATGCGCGGGTCAAGGTGTTCCTCACCGCCTCGGACGACGAACGGGCTCGGCGTCGCCAGCGCGACGAAGTGGCCGCCGACCGGGAGGTGTCGGTCGCCGATGTGCAAGCGGCGATGGCCCGGCGGGATGCTGCGGATTCCACTCGTCGGGTGTCGCCGTTGCGCTCCGCCGATGGCGCCCTGCACATCGACACGACCGGCCGGAGCCCGGATGACATCGTGGCGGAGATCGTGACCGCGTTCGCGGCGACGGAAGGAGCGACATGACGTTCTACGGATTCGCCCGAGGCTTGCTCCTCGGCCTCAGCAAGCTGCTCTTCCGGATCCAGATCCGGGGGACCGAGAACGTGCCCGCCTCCGGCGTGTTCATCGTCGCGCCGACCCACCGGTCCTACTTCGACACCCCGTTCGCGGCGTTCATCACCCGGCGACGGATCCGCTTCATGGCCAAGGAGGAACTCTTCACCAATTCGGTCGGGGCCAAGCTGTTCTCCGCCCTGGGCGGCATCCCGGTCAAGCGCGGATCGGCAAGTGCACGTTCGGCGACCAAGGCCATCGAGGCGGCGCTGCGCGAAGGTGAGCCGGCGGCGGTCTTTCCGGAAGGAACCCGCGCCCACGGTCCGACGATTGCACCGCTGTTCGACGGCGCGTCGTATCTCGCGGTGAAGCTTGGTTGCCCGATCGTGCCCGTCGCGATCGCGGGGAGCGAACAGATCCTGGCCAGCGGCAAGAAGTTGCCCCGGTTGCATCGGGTCTCGATGCGAGTCGGTGCTCCGATCTCACCTCCCGCGGATGCCAGCACCCGCAAGCGGAGCGACCTCGTCGCGCTCAGTGACGAACTGATGAAGTCGCTGCAGGCGCTCTTCGACGTCGCCAACGCCGACGTGCACTGAGACCATCGCGCCCGGTGGGGTTATCCGGCGAGGAGGACGCCGAGGAACAGTGCCGCGACCGCGAAGAGCACCGAGACGCCCTCCAAGGCCCCGGAGAACGCGGCCGCCGAGCGTCGCGACGCATCGTCGGTCGCGGCGCGGACGCGCGGCGCGGCAACGAGGATGTGGATCGCCGCGGCCCCGCCGGAGATCGCGACACAGGCGAGCTTGACCATGAGGGTCGTCAGCCACGACCGGCCGTAGTCGCCCACGTGGAGCGCGACGAGGTTCCACACTCCGGTCGCGAGCAAGACTCCGAACGCGATCCAGGCAACGATCTGGAATCGCTGGGCGACGGCCCGGATGCGCACGCGCGCCGCTTCGGGGTCGGGGTCGTCGGGACGCGGTCGAAGTGCCGGGATGATCGCCCCGAGGGTCAGTTGACCGCCGACCCAGATCGTCGCGGCGAGCACGTGGAGGAACACGCGGATTGTCGACTCGTTGACGTGCAGCATGTCACTGGGATGAACGGACCAGGTCCGCGAGCACCTCGGCGGCGGAGATCGACCGGTCATCGGGCGGAATCAGCTCGCGCAGCTCCCGGGGCGGTGGGAAGTACTCGTCCTCGTCGGTGACGTGCACGAGTTCCACGCCGTCGAGGGGTGCCAACTTGGCGATGACGGCCTGCACCACATCCTCGGGCGCACTCGCGCCGGCCGTGACCCCGACGAGTTCTGCGCCTCCCAGTGCGTCGAGATCCAACTCGTCGGGACCGTCGACCCGCACGACGAGCAGACACCCGGCGGTGGTCGCGACCTTGGCGAGCGCGATGGTGTTGGACGAGTTGGCGCTGCCGATCACGACGACTGCTTGCGCACGTGCCGCGATCGCGGAGAGCGCCGATTGGCGGTTCGTCGTGGCGAAGCAGAGGTCGTTGCGAGTTGCGGTCCACAGGTTCGGGTACCGCTCACGGGCGTCGGTCGCGACCCCTTCCCAATCGTGGAGCGCGAGGGTGGTCTGGGCGAGCAGCGCGACCTTCTCGGGATCGGCGACCTCGCCGAGTGCCCGTTCGAGGTCGTCGTCGTGGTCGACGAGCTTGATCGCCTCGGGCGCCACCGCGAGAGTTCCGACCGCTTCGTCGTGGCCGGCGTGGCCGACGTAGAGAATCGTGTAGCCCTTCTCGGCCCGCACCCGAGCCTCGTGATGCACCTTGGTGACCAGTGGGCAGACTGCGTTGACCACGAACCGGTCGTGTGCCTGGGCCGCCGCGACGATCTCGGGTGCCGAGCCGTGGGCCGACAGCATGAGTGGCGCACCTTCGGGCACGTCGTCGATATCGTCGACGAAGATCACGCCCAGTTCGGTGAACCGCTCGACGATGAGCCGATTGTGGACGATCTCGTGGTAGCAGTACACGGGTGCCGGGAAGAGCCGGACCATCCAGGCGAGGGCCTTGATCGCCATTTCGACCCCGGCGCAAAAGCCACGGGGTTCGGCCAGGAGAACCTTTCGTACGGGCACGGTCGCGAGGCTACCGCCCGGGGTTTCCGGCCCCAGGATGAGCGAGGGTGCGGGAGTACACTTGGCCGATGTCCCTTGCACGAGTTGTTGCTGTCGCGCCTGGAAGCCCGGCCGACACGGCAGGGGTCGAGGTGGGCGACGAGTTGGTCGACGTCAACGGTGAAGCACTCCGAGACGTCATCCGGTACCAGGTGCAGGTCGACGAGCCGAACGTCGTGCTCAACCTCCGCCGGGACGGCACGGACCGACCGATCGCGATCGGGAAAGCGGCGGGTGCACCGCTCGGCATCGAACTCGACAGTGCCGTCTTCGACCGAGTGCGCACGTGCGACAACCACTGTCCGTTCTGCTTCATCTACCAACTCCCCAAGGGGATGCGGAAGAGCCTGTACCTCAAAGACGACGACTACCGCCTCTCGCATCTCTACGGGAACTTCACAACCCTCACACGGTTCACCGAGGCCGATCTCGAACGCGTGATCACCGAAGGTCTCGGTCCGCTCTACGTGTCGATTCACGCCACCGATCCCGATGTGCGGACTGCGCTGCTGCGGAACCGGCGGGGCGCGACGAGCTTGCGCTGGCTCGAACTCCTCCTCGATGCCGGCGTCGAGATCCATGGCCAAGTCGTCGTGTGCCCGGGAATCAACGAAGGTGCGGTGCTCGACGACACGCTGCTCGGCGTGCTCGACCGGTTCCCTCGCTTGGCCTCCGTCGGCGTGGTCCCGCTGGGCGTGTCGGATCACACCACCGAACCCGATATGCGGCCGCACACCTTGGCCGAGGCCGAGCGGGTGCTCGACATCATCGACGGGTGGCAGTCGCGGTTCCTGGCCGCGGTCGGCCACCGCATGGTGTTCGCGGCGGACGAGTACTACCTCATGACCGACCGCGAGTTCCCGAGCGCCGAGGCGTACGAAGGCTTCGTCCAACACGAGAACGGGATCGGGATGGCTCGTACCTTCGGCGACGAGATCGCCGCGGCCGCGGCCGGCGACGCTGTCGAGGGCGTCGGCGTCCGTCCCGGCTTCTTCGCGTGGGTCGACGGTGCCCCCGCGACCGGGTACCGGGCGCCCCGCACGTCGGCGCTCACGGTGGTCGACGAGCGCGCCACCGCCGCTCGACACGCGCCGGTGGTGATCCTGACCGGAGAGTACGGAGCGCGAGTGCTGTCGGCGCACCATTCGAGCCTGACCGAACTGGCGGGGGTCGAGGTCACGATCCATCCGGTCGAGAACGGATTCTTCGGTGGCAACATCGCGGTGACCGGACTGCTGACCGGCGCAGACCTCATCGCGGCACTGGGTCGAGTCGATCCCACGGCCCGGGTTCTCATCCCCGATGTGGTGCTGTCGGAGGACCGATTCCTCGACGGCCTGACGCTTGCCGACTTGCCACGGCCCGTCGAGGTGGTCGGTACCGACGGCGCGTCGCTGGTCCGGAGTCTCGACCGGCGCACGCTGGCGGTGAGTCGGTGAGTCCGCTGCCGGTCGTTGCCGTCGTCGGGCGCCCCAATGTCGGGAAGTCGACGCTCGTGAACCGCTTCGTCGGTCGTCGCGAAGCCATCGTGCAGGAGAAGCCCGGCGTCACCCGCGACCGCAAGGAACTCGTCGCGGAGTGGAACGGACGCGCGTTTCGGATCATCGACACCGGTGGGTGGATCGCGACCGACGAGCCGTTGGCCAAACAGGTCAGCATGCAGGCCGAGCGGGCCATTCGTGAGGCCGATGTGGTGCTCGCGGTGGTCGACGTGACGATCGGCGTCACCGAAGAAGACGCGCAGATCGCTCGCATCCTCCAACGCGCCGACACGCCTGTCCTGCTCGTCGCCAACAAGGCCGACGACGATCGTCGCGAACGCGAGATCTGGCCGTTGGTCAAGCTCGGTCTGGGTGAACCGCATCCGTTGTCGGCGATTCACGGGCGGGGGAGTGGTGACCTGCTCGACGCGGTCGTCGCCGCCCTGCCACCCGCGCCGGAGGAACCGGTCGCATCCGAACTCGACCCGAACCGGCCGTTCTCGGTGGCGATCGTCGGTCGTCCCAACGTCGGGAAGTCGACGTTGTTCAACCGGTTGGTCGGCGACGAGCGCTCGGTGGTGCACGACATGCCGGGCACGACCCGCGACACGATCGACACGATCGTCGAGTCCGAAGACGGCACCCTGAAGTTCATCGACACCGCGGGCATGCGGCGCAAGAGTCGCGTCGACGAAGACACGGAGTACTACTCGGTGTTGCGCGCCCTCGATGCGGTCGACCTCGCCGACGCGGCGTTGTTGGTGATCGACGCGACCGAGGGGGTCTCGCACCAGGATCAGCGCCTGGCCGAACGCATCGACGGCGCCGGCACCGCGATCGTGATCGTGCTGAACAAGTGGGACCTCGTCCCGACCGAGGAACGCGAACAGATCCAGATCGATGTTGCCGACCGGTTGGGGTTCCTCGGGTACGCGCCGACGCTCAAGTTGTCGGCGCTGACCGGCCGCAACCTCAAGCACGTGCTGCCCGCCGTGCGGGAGGCGGAGACCGCGTACCACTTCCGGATCCCGACGGCTGGGCTCAACCGGGTCATCAGGGAGGCCCAGCAGCGCCATCCGCCCCCGCTCGACAAGAAGCACCGCCCACGGATCCAGTACGCGACCCAGGGTGCGGCCGATCCGCCGACCTTCACGTTGTTCGCAACCCGAAACCTTCCGGCCACCTACCTGCGCTACATCGAGCGCATGATCCGCGAGCACTTCGACCTCGGCCCGACCCCGATCAAGATCCGCGTCCGCCGCCGCGGCGGCTAGCGCACCAGGAGATGACCGGTAGCCTTCCTCGAATGTCCGGGTGGCCGAATGCCGTGGTCGTTGGTGAGGTCGGTCCCCGTGACGGGCTGCAGAACGAGGCGCCGATCCCGGTCGCGGACCGGATTCGACTGATTGACGCGCTCAGCGCGACGGGCCTGTCTCGGATCGAGGCCGTCTCGTTCGTGTCGCCCAAAGCCATCCCGTCGATGGCCGGCGCCGCCGAGGTCATGGCCGGGATCACCCGCGTTCCCGGGGTGAGCTACCGGGCTCTGGTGCCGAACGTCAAGGGTGCCGAACTCGCGTTGGCCGCGGCAGTCGACGAGATCGAGGTCGTCGTCTCCGCGAGCGAGACCCACAACCGGAAGAACGTGAACCGGTCGGTGGATGCGTCGGTCGCGGCGGCGGGGGAGCTGACCGCGCTCGCGCACGACGCAACGACGCCGGTGGAGGCAATCGTGTCGACCGCCTTCGGGTGTCCCTACGAAGGAGATGTCGCGGAAGGGCGGGTCGCGGGCATTGCCGCGCGCCTGCGCGATTGTGGGGCGGATCAGCTGAGCTTCGGTGACACCACGGGGATGGCGACGCCACGACGAGTGCACTCGCTGCTCGATGCACTCGACGAGGTCGGCCTTGCGGCGCCCGAGGTCGCGTTGCACTTTCACAACACCCGCGGGACCGGCCTGGCGAACGTGATCGTGGCGATGGAACGCGGCGTCACGCGGTTCGATGCCTCGATCGGCGGTCTCGGCGGCTGCCCCTATGCCCCCGGCGCGACCGGAAACATCGTGACCGAAGATCTGGTGCACATGCTCGACGACATGGGGGTCGATACCGGTATCGACCTCGACGCATTGATCGACTGCGCGCACCTCGCCCAGGACCTCGTGGGGCGCGAGTTGCCGGGACAAGTCATGCGCGCGGGCCCGAGAACGAGGACCGTGGCCTCTTGAGTACGGAAGAAGTGGCGAAATGAGTGCGGAAGAAGTCGCGAAGCGGATCGAACGGGCGCTCGCCGGCAACCTGGAGAAGGATCGCGGCAAGCTCGCGGCAGCCAACAAGCTGTTCGTCCGGGACCGGATCGCGCGGCTCCTCGACGACAGTTCGTTCGTGGAGGATGCGCTGCTCGCCAATGCCCTCGCCGACGACCTCCCGGCCGACGGTGTGGTGACTGGTACGGGTCGGATCGCCGGTCGCCCGGTCTGTGTGATGGCGAACGACCCCACGGTCAAGGCCGGTTCATGGGGGGCGCGCACCGTCGAGAAGATCGTGCGACTCACCGAGACCGCCCTCAAGCACGAACTGCCCGTCGTGTACCTCGTCGACTCGGCCGGAGCCCGTATTACCGACCAGGTCCAGTTGTTCCCCGGCCGTCGCGGTGCGGGCCGGATCTTCGCCAACCAGGTCCGGCTGTCGGGGCGGGTGCCCCAGATCTGTTGCCTGTTCGGTCCCTCGGCTGCGGGTGGCGCGTACATCCCCGCGTTCTGCGACGCCGTGTTCATGGTCGAAGGCAACGCCTCGATGTATCTGGGCTCACCCCGAATGGCTGCCGAAGTCATCGGCGAGGACGTGTCGCTCGAGGAGATGGGCGGGGCGCGGATGCACGCGACCGTCAGCGGATGCGGCGACAACCTG
>JAENVU010000405.1 GCA_016650415.1 Acidimicrobiia bacterium | reverse complement strand
GGTGAGATCGAGCTGGGCCGGTGGCGTCGACCGCGGCCACCAGACCACCGCCGCGATCGCGATCACAAGCAGGATGAGCAACGCGCCGAATCGCCGTGACACCTTCATGACCAGCCTCCCAAGGTCTCCGGAGGCTAATCGGTTCGTACCTAATATCCCAAATGCCGGGATTTGGAGAGACTCAGGGGAGGTACTCGACGATGTGATCGAGATTCCGGTGTCGCTCCGCGACGTCGAGGCCGTACCCGATGACGAACCGGGGCGGAATCGTGAACCCGACGTACTTGAGATCCGGATCGGACTTCTGCAGTCCCTCTTTGAGCAGCAGCGTGCAGACCTCGAGGGACGCGGGATCCCGGGCCATCAGCGTGCGCCGCAGGTACCCCTGGGTCAGACCCGAGTCGACGATGTCCTCGACGATGAGGACGTGTCGGTCATGGAGATCGAGATCGAGATCCTTGATGATGCGCACGACTCCCGACGAGCGGGTCGCGGACCCGTACGACGACACCGCCATGAAGTCGAACTCGACCTGCAGGTCGATCGCGCGGGAGAGGTCACTCATGAACATGAACGCACCCTTGAGAATCCCGACGAGCAGTGGCGGACGATCGACGTAGTCGGCGGTGATCTGCGCACCGAGTTCCGCGATCCGCTGCCGCAGCGCCTCGGCCGAGACGACAATCTCGCCGAGATGAGGATCGGGCATGGGCCTCACGGTAGTGCCTGCTTCCCCGATCGAGAGATCCGGCCCGTCGAGCGATGTACGCGCTGCCCGCCGACCAGTTCTGTGGCAACACAGTCGCCGCGTACGACCGCGAGCACCCGATCGACTTCGTCCGCGGCGGGCGGCGGCGAACCGAGCCACTGCCGAATCGCCCGGCGCGCCAGCACGACCGGCGCATCGACCAGCACGCCGACCCGGAGCGCATCGCCGTCGCCGGCGGCGCGCAGGAGTTCCGCGCCGAGCGAGTCCATCAGTTCCGACTCGGCGCGGAGGAGATCGGCCTGGCGCGCCAGGATCGGTACGACGTCGCGCGCGGCGCCGGCATTCAGCATCGGGATCACTTCCTCACGGATCCACACCCGCCGGAAACCGCGGTCGGCATTCATCGGGTCCTCGACGGCATCGAACCCGCGCGCCGCGAGAAACTCCCTGACCATGGCCCGCCGTTCGTGGAGCAGTGGTCGCACGATGTCGTCGCGAACTCGCGCCATTCCCGCCAACCCCGCGCTGGCCGAGCCCCGCAACAGGTTGAGGATCACGGTTTCGGCCTGATCATCGGCGGTATGACCGACGAGGATCCGGGTGGCACCGACGTCGGCCGCAACCTCCCGCAGCGCCTGGTACCGCAGGTCGCGCGCCCGGGCTTCGAGGTTGGCGCCATCGCCGACCGTGACGGCAATCGACCGCCATGGAACGCCCAATCGGTCGGCCGCGGCTCGGACCGCCGCGAGGTCTCCGCTGCAGTCGGCGCGGAGCCCGTGGTCGACGTAGACCGCCGTTGGATCCAAGCCGGCTTCGGCCGCCAGAACGAGGAGCGCGACCGAATCGGGACCGCCCGAACAAGCGACGATCGGGGCGGCGTCGACGCCCGAGAAATCGGGCGTCAACCGCGGCGATGTGGACATGGATCCAGCGGAACCCGGTCACCGCGCGGCGACGGTGCGGACCCGGTCGAGCCAGGCGGTGGGGTCGACGAGTTCGGCGAGGGTGGGCAGTGACGCGGGGCTCGCCCACGCGGCGTCGAGCGCCCGGAAGCCGGCTGCCCGGGTCACCCCTTCCACGAACGCTTCGCCGACCTCGTACTGACGCATCTTCATGTCGAGCCCGATGAGCTTGTGGAAGAGCGCCGTCGGGCCGCGCGTCGCGCGTCGGGCCGAGAGCACGGCCGCCATCCGCTCCTGCCCATGGAGCATCTGCGCTCCCAGATGGTTCATCACCGCATTGCCGTGGCCTTCGAGCAACGACATCAGCGCCTGCATACGGTCCATCGCCGCGCGCTGTTCCTCGTTCGCGAACAGACCCATGAGCCCCCGTTCGTCAACCGGGTTCTTCCCGACCCGGATGGCGTCGGCAGCCCGGCCGATCGCGGCGAACACGATGCCGGGATCCGGTTCGATCCCGACCATGAGCTCATGGACCTGCGCGACGAAGTACTCACGCAACCAGGGAACGCCGGTGAACTGGGCGCGGTGCGTGACCTCGTGCAGCGCGATCCAGAGCCGAAAGTCGCCCGGGCGAAACGCGAATCGCTTCTCGAGGCCGAGAATGTTCGCGCCGACGTAATAGACGCGGTCGTCGGTCGGCGCGCCTTCCTCATCGGGGACCAGCAGGTCGTACTGACCGAGCACCCGCTGTGAGACGTAGCCGAGCAACACACCGAGCTCGGTTCCGGCGACCCGACGACCGACCGGAGCAAACGGGCTCTTCGCCATTCGTTCCGACACTCGATCGGTGAGCGGCGCCAGCATCCGCTGCATCGATCGCACGTTGGCGTTCACCCAACCCGCGCGATCCACCACTTCGGCCGTGGCGAGATCCGGCGACCGCAGCCCGGTGTATTCGGCAACTGCGGCCTCGGCGTCGGCAGTCGCCGCCGAGAAATCGGGCGTCAGCGACGATGCCAAATAGGAGGTGGCGAATGCATCGCGGCCGGCAACGCTGCGGGCGATCCGCTGCGCGAGCCGCCAATCGATCGGCTCGGGTCCTCTGAAGTCCCGGGCCGGCAGGGCCATGGTGCTCAGCGGCCCCGGTGCTTGAGGCGCCACACCTTGAGGTAGTACACGGCCGGCATGGCCAGGAAGACGAGCCCGATGGCGCTGAGCATCAGCGCCGGGGCGATCCAGTAGTGCCACGGCAGGGCGGCATCCTTGCCGCAGCCGGCGGTGACCATCGCGAGCGTCGCCAGGAGGGCGAGGTTGCGGATCGACAGGCTCAACTTCGACACGGACAGACTCCTGAGTTCTCGGGCTTCGCCATCGTAGAGGGACGCCGGGCCGCATCGGCAACTCCTGCCGATCGGGGCACGATTCACCGGGCCCTACTCGAGGCCGAGCGCCTGGCCGATCCGATGCCGCAACTCCGCCGGGGCCTCTTCGGTACAGGACACCGCCACGACTCGGCGTAGCTCGATCTCGAATTCGAACCCGTCCGCGCACGGTGGACAGTCATCGAGGTGGCGCTTGATCGCCCGCCGTTTCCACACGGTGATCTCACCATCGAGGTAGTGGTACACCCGGTGTATTGCGCCGTCGCAGTCCATCGTCTCGATTCGGTCCCTAGTCTCCGGCGGGCGTCGACCCGCTTGGTACCAGCCCACGTTCGATCGCGAGATCCCACAACCGTCGTTGGAGCTGCTTTCTTCCCCGGTGCAGGCGACTCATCACCGTTCCGATCGGAACGTCCATGATCTCGGCGATTTCCTTGTACGAGAAGCCTTCGACATCGGCGAGCATCACAGCCATCCTGAACTGCTCCGGAAGATCCTCCAGCGCGGCCTTGATCGATGCCTCCGGGATCGCGTCCAACACCTCGTTTTCCGGGCCCTTTTGGGCGTCGACGGCCTCCAGGCCACCGATCCGGCGGTAGAGGTAGAAGTCCTCGACATCGTCGAGGGTCTCCTGTTGGGGCCGGCGCTTCTTCGCCCGGTAGATGTTGATGAACGTGTTGGTCAGGATCTTGTAGAGCCAGGCCTTGAGATTCGTCCCGGCCTTGAAACCACCGAAGCCGCGGTACGCCCGCAGGTAGGTCTCCTGGACGAGATCCTCGGCATCACTCGGATTCCGAGTCATACGCAGCGCCGCCGCGTACAGGCCCGACATGAAGGGCATCGCGAGTTCGGCGAAGTCCGCCTGATCGGCCACGGCCGGACACTACCCAGTTCGACCCCGTCGCTCGGAACGATTCACCCCACCCGGCGGCTCGATCGTCAGTTGGGGACGAGCCGTCGGATCGCAAGCGCCCCCCGGGCGCGGCTCGTCGGGAAGAATCAGGCCATGGCGCGTGGCATGCGGCTCAGCGACGGTGTGGTGGAACTCCGCGCGCCACGACGATCCGACACGACGGAACTGCATCGTGCGATCCAGGAGTCGATGCCGGAGCTGCGACCGTGGATGGCGTGGGCCCACCCCGACTACAGCGACATCGAGGCCGGCGAATGGGTTCGGCGCGCGGCCCGTGCGTTCTCCGAAGGTGTCGAGTTCCAGTTCGTCGCGCGCGAGTTGGAACACGGCGAACTGCTCGGGACCGTCGGGCTCAACACGATCGACCGCGTGAACCGGTGGGCGAACCTCGGGTATTGGTTGCGCACCCGTCATACCGGCCGTGGCTACATGACGCGGGCCGCACGGCTCGTTGCCGATGTCGGGTTCTCCGAACTCGTACTCGGCCGGATCGAGATCCTCGCCGCCGTCGCCAACCTTCCGAGCCAGGGCGTCGCCCGTCGACTCGGCGCGCAACGAGAAGGCGTGCTGCGACATCGTCTTCGCGTCGGCGACGAGACCCAGGACGCCGTCGTCTACTCGTTGATCGCCGCCGAACCCCCGAATTCGTAGTTCGGGGCCGGATTCGGACCTCCAGATTCCTCCCGGATCGGCCGACGCACTGTCATCGCCACCCATGCGCCCGCCGCGCCCGCCAGCCGATCGACCAGCACTCATGGTTGGTGGGTCGCGCTCGCATCCGTTGTCAGTGTCGTGATCGCAGACCAGGGCGCGAAGCTCTGGGCCGAGCGGTCGCAGGACGGAGCCGTCGACCTCGCCCACAATCCGGCGGCCGCCCTCGGTACGGTCCAAGGCTCCGCGACCGGCCTCACGCTGATCACACTCGCGGTGCTCGTCACCTTCACGATCGTCGTCGTACCCATGTCCCTACGATTCAGGATCCCGACGTGGGTTCCCGCGCTCGTCATCGGCGGCGGGCTCTCGAATGCACTCGACCGCGCCCGGTTCGGCGCCGTCCGCGACTTCATCCGGACCCCTTGGGCGATCGTCAACGTGGCGGACTTGTGCGTCATCGCCGGCGTGTCGCTGCTCGTGGCCCTCGCCGCCCTGCGATGCCGGTCGGCGCCCCTGAACTTCGGGGCACGGTCCCAGCGCCCGCGTCACGATCTGCGTACGCCGTCACCCGTGACGTCGCACACCGGCTGAGCGCGCCGGCACTACTCCTCCGCGAACGACGGCGGTGCCCGATCCGGATCGTCGGGTCCGGGCGCCGGACCGATCGAGTCCAACCCGAGGGTGCGCTTGGCCGGGAGGGCGAGGAGTCCTGCGATCGTGACCGTGCCCACGATCACCAGGAACGTCACCGGGAGCAACACCTCCGCGCCGCGGATATTCGAGACTGCCAACGGGCCTGCGAAGGTCGCGGCAGTTGACGCGGCCACGATGCCGCGCGGATCGATCAGGGCGATGAAGGCCCGTTCCCCTCGGGTGAGATCGGTACCGTGGGTCGCGACCACGGCGACCAACGGCCGCACCACCAGCACGAGCACCGCAATGAGTGCGACCGACGGAACCAACACGTCCGCCACCTGATCGACGGTCACGGTCGCCGAGATCGCAATGAACAGCACGCCGATCATCAGCTCGACCAGAGTGCCGAAGAACGGTCGATCCTCGGGTGACCTGATCCCCGGAATGTTGGCGAGTGCCATCCCCATCGTGATCGCCGCGATCAGCCCGGTGTCGGCCCGAATGGAGTTGCAGATCGCGGCGACGGCAACGACCACCGCAATCGTGGCCTCGGTCGCCACCACGCCCGTGAGGCCGACACGATCGATCACGAGCCAGAGCAGGACAGTTCCGATCAATCCCGCGACGACGCCGAAGCCGACGCTGGCCGCGAAGTCGAGCAACTCCCGGCCCGGCCGCAGCCCCACCTGGTGCTGGAGCGCCTGGAACACGAGCGCCGCAATGATCGCCCCGATCGGATCGATCGTCGTGCTTTCCCATTCGAGTATCGCGGTGAGGCGTTGTCCCGGTCGCGCGATCCGCAGGATCGGGCCGACGACCGTCGGCCCGGAGACGAGGAGGATGGCGCCCAACATGACGGCGGTCCCCGTCGAAACCGAGAACAACGGGATCGCGATGAGCGCCGTCGCGCACCAGGTGATGAGGACCCCTCGGACGACCAACCGCCGCACCACCCGCTGGCTGTGGCCTTCGAGGTCCCGCACCTTCAGGTTGAGGCCCCCTTCGAACAGGATCACCGCAACGGCCAAGCTCACCATCGGCGAGAACGAGGCACCGAAGAGATCCCGAGGGTCGACCGTGTGCGTCAGCTGGCCCACGGCAAAACCGACCGGCAGCAGCAGGACGATCGCGGGCAGCCGGAGCCGGTGCGCGACGACCTGGCAACCGACGCCGAGCCCGAGCAGCAGACCGAGACCGAGGAAGATCTCCGAACTGTCCACTACGGACTCGACACGCTCACGAGCGCAGCACTCATACGACCCGCGAGCGCGGTCGGCCCGAATCGCTCATCGAGGGCCGCCGTGGCAACCCGCACCGCCTCCGGAAGGCACCCCGCTCGGCGTCGTTCGAGTTCACCGCGTATCGGTGTACCCAAACAGAACGCCATGGCCACGTCGGCCGAAGTCGCGGCCCGGCTCGTGAGCGCGAGGTGCTCGATCGTCGGATCGGCGGCGAACCCGCCGGCTCGGAGATCGGCCCGAATCGTGTCGGCATCGTGATAGCCGTGCGGCACTCGCTCCACGAACATGATCGGGTCGTCGGGAAACAGTGCCGCCAACGAGGCGGCCACGACATCGGCGAACTCGTTGTCCTCGAGCCCGTCCCACACGCTGAACTCGAACCGACCACCCGGCCGCAGCACTCGCACCACCTCGGCGAACGCGGCGGGCTTGGGTCTGAAGAACATCACCCCGAACTGACAGACCACCGCGTCGAAACTCTGGTCGCCGTAGGGCAACGCCATCACGTCTGCCGGCTCCCAGGTGATCGACCGCGCGGTACCGATACCGGACGCCCGTTCGATCATGCTCGGGCTGAGATCGGTGGCAGTGATCTCGACCGTGCTCGGGACGATCCGCGCCATGGCCCGAGTCACGACTCCCGTCCCCGCCGCGACTTCGCGGATTGAACCGTCCTCGATGTTGGCGAGCCGCTTCGCCGCGGCCTCCGCGTACGGCTCGAACAGCATCGGGACGAGCAGGGCGTCGTAGTCGTCGGCTACCTCCGACGAGAACGCGGGGTCGGAAGCGGATTCACTCATCGTCGCATCATCGCCGATACCTCGCGGGACCGTGAGGTTCTTCAATGCTCACGAACAATTCGACTCGTGCTCGTTGACGGATCCACGCCCTCGCCATACCGTCGGCCCGCAGATCCGCCGGCAGGAGGCGCCATGAACCCGAGCCCAGCACTTCCCCAACTCGGTGATGCGGTATTCCTCACCGACGGTGGAATCGAGACCGAACTCATCTTCCGGCACGGCATCGACCTTCCCGAGTTCGCGAGCTTCGTCCTCCACGACGATCCCAGTGCGCGCGACACATTGATGGCCTACTACCGCGACTATCTCCGCATCGGCTCCACTGCCGGGTACGGGCTCGTCTTCGAGACGCTGACGTGGCGGGCCAGTGCGGACTGGGGTGCGAGCCTCGGGTACGACGAATCCGCGCTGCGTGACGTCAATCGGCGCTCGGCCGATTTCCTCCTGGACCTCCGCGAGAAGGAAGCCGAAACGACGGTCGTCATCAGCGGGTGCGTCGGACCGCGTGGTGATGCGTACAGCGATCTGGGGTCGATGCAGATCGATGAAGCCGCCGACTACCACCGGGATCAAGTGGAAGCTCTCGCGGCGGCCGGCGTCGACTTCATCAGCGCACTCACACTCACGAACACCGCCGAGGCCATCGGGATCGCGACCGCGGCCGAGGAGGTGGGGGTTCCGGTTGCGATCTCGTTCACCGTCGAGACCGACGGCACGCTGCCCGATGGAATGCTTCTCGGCGATGCAATCGCAGCCGTCGACGGCGCGACCGGGAACGCACCGAGCTACTACATGATCAACTGCGCGCACCCCGATCATTTCTCGGACACGCTCGCCGGGACGCACCCATCACTCTCGAGGATCAGAGGCCTGCGAGCGAACGCGTCGCGGCTGAGTCACGCCGAGCTCGACGAGTGCGAGGAACTCGACGACGGCGACCCCACCGAGTTCGGC
Source organism: Acidimicrobiia bacterium (assembly GCA_016650415.1). GTDB lineage: Bacteria > Actinomycetota > Acidimicrobiia > IMCC26256 > JAENVU01 > JAENVU01. The sequence goes on along the minus strand of JAENVU010000405.1, from coordinate 4,181 downwards.
GCCCAACTCGCACAGCTCCACGCGGCCATCCCCACCATCACGGTGCTCGGTGGCTGCTGCGGCACCGACTCCCGCCACATCGAGGCCATCGCCACTGCCCGGGCGCTCGGTGGTTGACCAGTCAGGAACCCTGGTCCTCGTCGCCCGCGGCATCGAGGAAACGGACCGGTCCGCTCGGAGCCGGCCGGACCGCGAGGTTGAAGATGTCGGGCCGCGCGTAGTGGCCCACGACATCGAACTGTCGCTTGCCGCGCCGAACGAGACTCATGTCCAGATCGGCCGTGACCGTTCCCTCCTCCCCGATGAGTGGACCCGCGACGATCGCGCCACCTGGGGCGACGATGGTGCTGTTGCCCTTCGACATCCAGTCGTCGTCTCCCCCGTAGATCTCGTCGCGACCGGGGATCTCGGCCGGGACATCCGAACCGCGGATGCACGGCGTCGCTCCGAGCACCCAACACTGCCCTTCCTTCGCGATGTGGCGAAGCGTGCTGATCCACTCGTCACTGTTGTCCCACGTGGGCGCAACGTAGATGTCGATTCCCTGGGCGTAGAGGGCCGTTCGAGCCAACGGCATGTAGTTCTCCCAGCACAACAGTCCACCGATCCGACCGAACGGGGTCTCGTAGACCCGGAGCCCTGAGCCATCTCCAGTGCCCCACACGAGCCGCTCACCGCCGGTCGGCATCAGTTTGCGGTGCTTCCCGAGCAGCACCCCGTCAGGGCCGAACCACAGCAGCGTGTTGTAGAGCGTCCCGCCATTCGGCTCCAGTTCGTTCACACCCATGGCGACATACGCGCCGGCGTCGCGCGCGGCCGCCCCGATCGCAGCCGTCGTCACGCTCGGAACGGTGACCGAGTTCTCGACCAGACGACCGAACCAGTCGGACTCGCCGTCGTTCCAGGGAGTTCGGCGCCAGACCCAATCGGGATAGGCCGGAATGAACGCCTCCGGAAACACGATCAGCTCCGCGCCGCTCGCACCGGCTGCCTCGATGAGTCGACATGCCTTCTCGGTGGTTGCCTCGCGGTCGAGAAACACCGGAGTCCCTTGGATCACTGTTGCTCGCACGTCGACCTCGACTGCTCGCGGATTGGTTGCCTCACGACCTTTGCAGCCGGGCACCGCGGTCGCAAACGAATCCGAGCAGAGCGCGTCGACCGGCGAGGTCGACGCCCCGACCCCGGCCCGTCCATCACGATGGCCTCACTGAGCTCACTCTGCCAAGATCACCGCCGAAATAGGGGCAGGTGGATCGCCGGCCCTGCTCTCGCCGATCGTCGAGACGAGGTACACCATGCAACCCGATGAGATCCGAGCCCAACAGCGCGCGACCTGGGACCGGTTCTCGCCCGGTTGGCAGAAGTGGGACGAACTTGTCATGGACATGCTGCGTCCCGTCGGCGAATCGATCGTCGCACGCATCGACCCCCGTGACGACGCCTCCCATCTCGAAGTGGCGGCCGGGACGGGTGAACCGGGCCTCACGATCGCCGCACTCGCGCCGCGGGGGCGCGTGGTGCTGTCCGACCTGTCACTGGGCATGCTCGAAGGGGCGAGCAACGCGGCTTCGAGGCGAGGCTTGGAAAATGTCGAGGTGCGTGAGGCCGACGCCAGTGCGCTCCCATTCGACGACGCCTCCTTCGACTCCGTGTCGTGCCGTTTCGGGTTCATGTTCTTCCCCGACATCGATGCCGCGGCGCGCGAGTTCGCGCGAGTGCTCCGTCCCGGTGGCGTGGTCAGCACCGCCGTCTGGGCCGAACCGGCATCGAACGCGTGGGCCACGGTCCCAATGGGAGAGATCGCCAAGGTGGTCGACCTCCCGGCGGCGGCGCCCGACGCACCCGGACTGTTCCGATGCGCAGCCCCTGGTTTCATCTCGGCGTTGTTCGAAGCCGCCGGGTTGCACGTTGTCGCCGAAGATGACGTCGCCGTCGCCGCCCGCGTCGCGCCGCCCGATCGGTTCTGGGAGTACATGTCGGAGGTCGCGGCACCCGTCGTCGCCGGACTGTCGATGACCGACGACGCCGGTCGTGAACGCATCCGCTCGGCGACGCTCGCGGCCATGACGGAGTACGAGGTCGACGGCCACCTCGTGGCTCCCGGCCTGGCCCGTGTCACCACCGCACGCAAGCCATGACCACGGCGACTGCCCTGGTCGGCCCATAGCTCTCTGCGGTCGCGCGGATCGGAAGCGCTGCGAGATGCTTGACGAATACCACCGAATCAACAAAGCTCGGACCCTCACGCTGGCCGCTCCGTGAGAACCCGGAAACCTAGGAGACCGATGTCGACATTTCCCCCGCTCACCCACGTCGCGCTCACCGTTCGCGACCTGGCGGTGAGTGTTCCCTGGTACGAGAACCTCTTCGACGCGAGTCCGGTGCTCGACGAGGACACCGACCCGAATTTCCATCACACCGTCTACATGCTCGGGAACACACTCATCGGGCTCCATCAACACGCACAGGCCGCGCCCGAAGACAACTTCACCGAGTTCCGTGTCGGGCTGGACCACCTCGCATTCGGCTGCGCCGATCGGGCCGAGCTCGAGAGCTGGGTTCACAAGCTCGACGAACTCGGCGTTCAGCACGGCGGGATCAAGGACGCCACGTACGGATCGGGCGTGAGCTTCCGTGATCCCGATGGCATCGCTCTCGAGATCTTCGCTCCACCTGGCTGATCAGCACGGGCCCGACGATGACGGCGTCTGCGAACGCTCACAATGAGCAGGGCTACCGAACGAAACGCAAGGTCACGCGCGAGCACAGGACGCACACGTATCTGCTGTGCGCTGTGCCGCGTGGTGGCACGGCGGTGACGGAGCCTCAGGTCTGCGAATCAACGGAACGGAGGAAGGAACGCACCGCGTGGCGCACGACATCTGGCGCTTCGAGAAACATCTCATGTCCGAGTCCGCGAAGAACGACGAGGGTCGACCGCGGCAGCGCCGCATGAAGCGCCTCCCCCACACTGCGAGGTGATCGCTCGTCCTCGTCGCCACAGAGCACGACGGCCGGAACGAGGATGGCCCCCAGGGCGTCTCGCAGATCAGCCTCCGCGAAAGCGCGCGCCATGGCGCGCGTCCCCACCGGACGGATGTCCGCCATGATCCTGGCCAACTCCTGCGCTCGATGCGCGGGCATCCGCGAGGAGAAGAGTCCGGGCATCGAGCCCGGATCGAACTCGCCATCGGCAAGTTCCGCGATGTGCAGAGCGAACTCGAGGCGCCGCGTGACCTCGGATTCGGGAAGGGATCCGGCCCAACCGGCATATCCACCAACGAGCGAACAGGACGCCGCGACCCCGGGCCTCTGACGGCACAGCTCCAAGGCAAGGCCGGAACCCCACGAGTGTCCGAGAAGATGCGGCCGGCTCAGGTGCAGAGCTTCGATCAACCCCGCAAGACAGTGCGCATACTCACCGAGCCGAAAACTCTCTGGTGGATCTTCAGAGCTGCCGCATCCAGGGGCTTCCCATGCAACGACCGTGTAGTCGGACGAAAAGTCGTCGAGCTCCTCACGCCAGACTCGACTGTCACAGACTGCGCCGTGGAGCAGAACCAGCGCAGGCCCCGAACCCGCCCGCTCAAACGCGATGCGAAGTCCGTCCACCTCGACTGAATCCATGCCACCTCCACAGCGAGGAGCTGAAGGCCACTACCTGGCTTCGAGAACCCCGTTATCGATGGACCCGTCCAGTAGCGGAAGGATCTTCCCGAGATGGCCGGTCGCATCGATGTTCCGCGCCATGTTGTCGTGGTGCGCGTCGAGCGAGGTCCAGCGTTCGAAGAACATGAACTTGAGCGGATCGTCCTCACGCTGAAACAATTCGAAGAACTCGCAACCGTCGGCGGCCCGGCTGGCGTCACGCCCTTCCCGGAGCAGCGCCAACAGCTGCTCGGCCCTGCCCTCCGCCGCGACGAAGTTCACGACAACCGTCACGCTCATGGTCCCTCCCCCGACGCGCTCACCCTGAGAGTTGTACCCAGCGGTGCGATGGCGGTCAAGGTCTCGAGGCCGTGACTCCGCAGCTGGAGCCGGGCGGGAGATTTCGAACTCCTGACCTGCTGCTGTGCGCGTCGCCATGGGGAATGATGGGGCCGATGTCATGGACGGACGACGACGGCTCTGAGCCACTTCTGGGCGTAGCGTTCGGCGCGCTCGGGCCGGTGGTGGTC
>JAENVU010000404.1 GCA_016650415.1 Acidimicrobiia bacterium | reverse complement strand
GTGCCCTCGGCCTCCAGGATCGCGCCGACGCGGTCGTGCAACCCGAGTGAACGGATGATCGGCCCGATCACGGTCGGCCCGGTCACGACGAGCACCGATGCGAGCAGCGCGGCGAAACGCCATTCGACATCGAGGATCAGGCGCGCCGCGATCATCGTGCCGACCAGGGTGACGACCGCACCGACGCTCAACAGCACCCACACCGTCGTGCCGGCGGCCCGTATTCCGCGTGCGCCGAGGCCGAGGGCACCTTCGAAGAGGATGACCGCGACGGCGATCGACACCGCTGGGAACAGCAGCCGACCGAACGTTGCGTCGGGATCCAGGGTGCCGGTGAGCGGTCCGGCGATGAGTCCCGCGGCGAGGAGGAAGACGATCGCCGGGACGCGCAGCCGCCACCCCAACCACTGAGCGATCACCCCGGCCAGCAAGATGGCGGCGACGACCGAGACCACGTCTTGGTGCATGTCCCTCCTTGGGCTCAGTCTCGCAGCCGGGCGGTGGCGGGTCGGCGCAGGAGAAGCCTCAGCGACGAGCGGCCTCGACCAGGGCGTCGAACAGGCCCTGTTGGGCGGGATCGTCGGCGGAGGTGTCTTCGGGATGCCACTGGACTGCGGTCACCCACGTGGTCCCCTCGAGTTCGACCGCCTCGATCGTGCCGTCGGCGTCTCGTGCGGTGACTCGGAGGCCCTGACCGATGCGATCGATGGACTGATGGTGATGGCAGGAGCAGGCCACTCGGGCGGTGCGCATCGCGCGTCCGACGCGGGAGTCGAGTTCGACCTCGACGTCGTGGACGTTCTGTGAACCCTCCATGCCCGGCGTGCCGTGGCCGGGGAACGCCGGGGTGATGTGTTGGTGCAAGGTGCCGCCGCGCTCGACGTTTAGTACCTGGGTGCCGCGACAGATCGCCAAGATCGGGAGGTCGAGTTCCAGCGCGGCACCGCAGAGTTCGAACTCGAACTCGTCGCGTACCGGGATGACGCCGTAGGTCTCGGGCGCGGCCGCCTGGCCGTACCGCTCGGGGTTGACGTCACCGCCGCCCGGCAGCACCAGGCCGTCGAACCGAGACAGCATCGTGAGCGCAGTCTCCCGGTCCAGGTGGCGGGGACCGAGCACCGCTTCCTGCGCGCCGGCACGTTGCAGCGACTGGACGTACATCTGCTGGATCGCAAACGCCGGGTCGGCCCAACCATCCACTCGGCCGGTGACGATGGGGTACGCGGGGAGCGCGATCAGGGGCGCGTCTCCGGTATAGCGAACCATCAGATCTGCTCGAAGTTGCGCTGACGTTCCCAATCGGTGACCGCGCGGTTGAACGTCGCCCATTCCTGCCGGGCAGTGTTCAGCAGGTGATGGTGCACCGCAGGACCGAACGCCTCCTTGGCGACGGTGCTGTGCTCGAACGCGTCGATCGCCTCCACGAGCGTGGACGGCACGTGGTCGAGCTCGGGCGCGTCGTAGGCATTCCCGACGAACGGTTCGGGCGGGGCAATCGAGTTGCGCACGCCGTGGAGGCCGGCGGCGATGATCCCGGCGAACGCGAGGTACGGGTTCACGTCGGCGCCCGGGATCCGGGACTCGACCCGGTACGCGGGACCGTGTCCCACCATGCGGTATCCGCAGGTCCGGTTGTCGTGGCCCCAGGCCAGTGCGGTCGGTGCCCACGAATCGGGTTGGTATCGCTTGTAGGAGTTCACGTAGTGGGCGAACATCCATGCCAACTCCTGGCCGGTCGACACGATGCCGCCGAGCCACCCGGAGAACACGTCGGAGAGGTGATGCGGTGCGTCTTCGGACCACATCAGGTTCGCTCCGGTCTTCGCGTCCCACACACTGGAGTGGATGTGGCACGAGGAGCCGACCTCCTCCATCGAGTACTTCGCCATGAAGGTGAGCGACCGCCCGTTGAGCGACGCGATCTCCTTGGCGCCGTTCTTGTAGATCGCGAGCCGGTCGGCCATCTCGAGCGCCTCGGCGTACACGAGGTTGATCTCGTGCTGGCCTTTGCCGGCCTCTCCCTTGGAGAACTCGACGGGGATTGCGGCCTCGTGGAGGCCGTTGCGGATCTGGCGGATCAGGTACTCGTCGCGAGTCGTCTGGAGGATGTGGTAGTCCTCGATCACGTCGGAGTGGGGGGTCAGATCGGTGTACCGCTTGGTGGCGGCGTCGCGATAGGTGTTCTCGAACAGGAAGAACTCGAGCTCGGCGCCGATCTTGATCTCGAAGCCCAGCTCCGCGGCGCGAGCAATCTGGGTGCGCAGAATCTGCCGGGGCGACTCCTCGACGGGAGCGCCGGTCTCTTCGTCGACGAGATCGCAGAGGACGAGCGCGGTCTTGTCGATCCACGGGATGCGTCGCAACGTGGTCATGTCCGGGATGCAGCGGAAGTCGCCGTAGCCCTGCTCCCAGTTGGTGTACTCATACCCGGGGAGCGGGGTCATGTCGACGTCGAGGGCGATCAGGTAGTTACACGCTTCGATCGCCCCACCGCCGTCGAGGATGTGGTCGACGAAGTAGTGCCCGATGACCCGCTTCCCCATGAGCCGGCCCTGCAAGTCCGGGAAGCAGACGACGACGGTGTCGATCTCACCGGCCGTGATCAGGTCGCGCAGTTCCGAAGGCGTGAGGTTGCCGGGCATGAGTACTCCTCGTGGGCGGTCGCCGAGAGCGTACGGGGCGAGCGGCCGCGGCTGCCCCTATTCGGGGGTGACGTAGGCCGCGGTGATGCCGCCGTCGATGACGAGTTGGGCGCCCGTCATGAACGACGACTCGTCCGACGCAAGGAAAAGTGCGCCCTTGGCGAGTTCCTCGGCCCGACCGAGTCGACCCATCGGAATGTGGACCACCCGTCGAGCCTTCCGGGCCGGATCGCTCATCAGGTCCTCGAGCATCGGGGTCGACACCGGTCCGGGGCAGAGTGAGTTGGCCCGAATGTTCCGCCGGCCGTACTCGACTGCGATCTCGCGAGTCAGTGCCAGGACACCCCCCTTGGAGGTGGTGTACGCGATCTGCGCGGTCGCCGCGCCCATCAGGGCCACGAAGCTCGCGACGTTCACGATCGACCCTCCGCCGGATTCGAGCATCGCCGGGATGCCGAACCTGCAGCCCAGCCAGACGCCCTTGAGGTTGACTTCCATGACCCGGTCCCAGGTCGACTCGGGGGTCTCGGTGGTGCCGCCGTCGTCGGAGGGGAAGATCCCGGCGTTGTTGTAGAGGACGTCGAGCGAGCCGTAGGTCTTCATCGCGAAGGCGACCATCGCCTCGACCTGCTCGGCATTGGCGACGTCGACCTTCACGAACGTGGCCTGGCCGCCGACGGCTTCGACGGCAGCAACGGTCTCGGCGCCGCCCGCTTCGCTGAAATCGGCCACGACGATCCGTGCGCCCTCGGACGCGAAGAGCACGGAGGCAACCTGGCCCATGCCGTTGCCCGCGCCGGTGATCAGAGCAACCTTGCCGTCGAGTCTGGCCATGAATCCTCCGGTCGTTGAATGGTCCAAGATGCGATGACCCCGCGCCGATAGCCTCGACCGGATGGCCGAAAATGACGAACCGCGTGCCGTCGACCCTGCCCCGACAGCGGCGAGTCAGTCCACGGCGTCGGGGGAAGCTAGCGGTTCGGCGGCGGCGGCGGAGACCCCGGCGGTCCTCGAGCCGGGTGCGGAGCCGGGGGCAGACACGGCAGAGGACGCGGACGAGCACTCCGAGGAGCACATCCGGGACCAGCGCCAGCTCCGGCTGAAGAAGCTGGACACGATGCGCGAGGCCGGGATCGAGCCCTATCCGGTGCGGTTCGACTTCACGACGACGGCCGGTGCGCTCCGGGCCGAGTTCGGTGAGCTGGAACCGGGCACGAGCACCGAGACCCGCGTCCGTATCGCCGGACGGGTGATGCTGCTGCGGCGGCAGGGCAAGCTGAGTTTCGCCACCCTGGCGGACCGTGACGGCAAGATCCAGCTGTTCGTGAACCGCGGGGTGCTGGGGCCGGGGCGTCACGACGCGTTCGACCATCTCGATCGGGGCGACTGGGTCGGGATCGAGGGCACGGTCATGAGCACTCGGCGGGGAGAACTCTCGGTCAACGTCGAGACGTTCGAACTCCTCGCCAAGGCCGTCCGCCCGCTCCCCGACAAGTGGCACGGGCTCTCCGACACCGACACCCGGTTTCGTCAGCGCTACGTCGACCTCGTGGTGAACGACGAAGCCCACCGGATCGCGGTGGCGCGGATCGAGGTCATCGCGGCGCTTCGTCGTCACCTCATGGAACGCGGGTTCCGCGAGGTCGAGGGTCCGGTCCTCCAGACGATTCAGGGTGGGGCGACCGCTCGCCCGTTCATCACGCATCACAATGCGCTCGGTCAGGACATGTATCTGCGCATCGCGCTCGAACTCCATCTGAAGCGGTTGATCGTCGGTGGTCTCGACCGCGTGTACGAGATCGGTCGGGTGTTCCGCAACGAAGGTGTCGACACCACCCACAACCCCGAGTTCACGATGCTCGAGGCGTATCAGGCGTACGGCGACTACCACGACATGATGGACCTCGTCGAAGGACTCGTCGTGGAATCGACGCGCGCGGTGGTCCCGGATCTCCGGGTGACCGCGGGGGAGGAGACGATCGACATCAGCCCACCGTTCCGCCGGGCGACGATGGTCGAACTCATCAAGGAGCACGCGGGCGTCGACATCACGCCCGCGATGGACATCGAAGCCGCTCGCGACGTTCTCCGGGGTCTCGGGATTGCCTTCGAGCCGGAATGGGGCGCGGGCAAGCTCACCAATGAGGTCTACGACGTGTACGTCGAGGACAAGTTGGTCCAACCGACGTTCGTGCTCGACTATCCGCGTGAGGTGTCACCGCTCGCTCGGGCGCACCGCGACGACCCGACCCTCGTCGAACGCTTCGAACTCGTCGTGAACCGCCATGAGCTCGCGAACGCCTACAGCGAGCTCAACGACCCGATCGACCAGCTCGAACGGTTCGAGGCCGAGGCGTCCCACAAGCGCGCTGGCGATCCCGAGGCCGGCGACGTCGACCTCGACTACGTGCGAGCACTCGAGTACGGCATGCCCCCGACGGGTGGCCTCGGGATCGGTGTCGACCGGCTGGTGATGCTGGTGACGGGGACGCCGTCGATCCGCGAGGTGATCTTGTTCCCGACGTTGCGGCCCGAGCCCGGCATGGGCGGCCTCGAGTCGAGCACCGAGCGGGCGGCAGCCGGTGACGATGACGATCCGCCCGAGATGCACGCCACCGTGGCCGCGATTGCCGCCGCGCCGCCGTCGCCCCGATTGCCGTCTCACTTCGCAGTCCGGGTCATCACCTTCATGATGGTGCTGGCCGGTTTGTTGTCGGTGTCGTCGCTCGTGCCCTGGGTCCATCGCAACATGGAACCGCTCCGCAACACCCTGATGCCCTTCGAACTGCGCATCACCGGGCGCGTGGCCACGATCCTGATCGGGCTCACCTTCCTCGTGCTGGCCGACCAACTGCGGCTGGGAAAACATCGGGCCTGGCAGCTCGCGACCGGGTTGAGTGGCCTGAGCGTGCTGTTGGAACTGATGAAAGGGCCTCACGTGGTCGCCGCGGGATATTCCGCGGTGTTGTTGGCGCTCCTGGTGATGCATCGGGACCGGTTCTCGGCCCCGTCGGATCCACCGTCGATCTGGCGATTGATGCGCCTCTTCCCCATGTGGGTCGCAGTGGTCTACGGATTCGGTATCGCGGCGCTGTACGCAATGCGCGGGCAGATCACGCCACCGCTCGCGCTGAGCGGGGCGATCGAGACCGTCACGCTCGGCTTGGTCGGAGTCCAGGGCCCCTACGAGTTCCAGTCCCGGTTCTTCCACGACTTCTACCCGGCGGCGCTGCTCGCCATGGGCATCTTCGGTCTGGTGGGCCTGGTGGTCGTGGTGTTCCGCCCGCTGGTCACTCATGATCGGAACCGCGACGAGGAATGGGCCCACGCCAACCGGCTCGTCCACGCCTACGGATGGGACACACTCGCGTACTTCGCCCTGCGGGAGGACAAGAGTTTCTTCTTCTCGTCCGACGGTGAGGCGATGATCGCCTACACCTACATGGCCGGCCACGGGTTGGCCTCCGGTGACCCGATCGGGCGGCCCGAGTCCATCGCCCTGGTTGTGGACGAGTTCCTCGCGTTCTGCCGGGCGCACGCGTGGAAGCCGGCATTCCTCGCGGTTCGCGAGGGCGACCTGCCGTTGTATTCGTCCCGCGGGCTTCGACACATCTACCTGGGCGACGAAGCCATCGTGCGGTGCGACCGCCTCGCTCGCGGCGGCGGCGCCAAGGGCATCCAACAAGCCGTCCGCCGGGTGGAGAAGAGCCACACGTTCCAGATGATGAGTGAGGCGAGCGCGCCAGCCTCGCTCATCGAAGCGCTCAACGAGATCAGCGCGCGGTGGCGGGGCAAGAACGCCGAGCGCGGGTTCACGATGACGTTGTCGCAGGACATCGAAGGCACCAGTTCCGAGTTCTTGTTGTGCGTCGCGTTCAACGATGTCGGGAAGCCGAGCGGCTTCCTCCGAATCGTTCCTGCCTACGGACGAGAGCGCGGGTACACGCTCGATCTGATGCGCCACGATCCCGATGCCCCGAACGGGATGACCGAGTTCCTGATTGCGAAGACGGCGACGGCGTTGACCGATCGGGGCGTGCGCCGCCTGTCGATGAACTTCGCCGCCTGGGGCCGACTGCTCGATCCCGAGATTCAGCACGGCCCGGCCCAACGCGTGGTCGCCTGGGGCCTCAAGAAACTGAACCCGTATTTTCAGATCGAGTCTCTGCGTACGTTCAACGAGAAGTTCGAGCCGGAATGGCTTCCGCGCTCCATCGTGTACTTCGACGCGTCGGACCTTCCCCGGGTCAGCGCGCTCTATGCCGGTGCGGAGGGATTCCTCGTGCTGCCGTTCGGTCGTTCCCTCCTCGTGCCGTCCCCGGTGGCGAGTGAACCCGTGACCGCGCCGGCCGCACCGGTGGCTGCCGAAGTCGCGTGAACTCCCGGCAACCCCACGACTTCCGTCACCCTGCCGGCTGGGCCAACGGTGGTCCGGTGTCTCCCGCCGTTCGTGTGGCCGGCGTTGGCGCACCGGCGCGAGCGAGCGCAATCGTCCCTGCAACCATTGCCACCGCACTGACCCCGATCAGGACCCAGCCCAGCCCGTCGGTGTGGAGCCGTTCCTTGAGCGCGGCAATACCCACCGCGACACTCACGAGCGGATCGAGCACGATGGCCGCCGGGAACGAGATCTCGAGCGAGCCCGCCTGGAATGCGAGCTGCTGACACGTCAATCCGATGAGACCGGTCGCAACAAGCGCGTACGTCTCCCACGCTCCGACGACATCGCCGAGACCGTTGGGGATGATGTGCACGATCGACTTGGTCGCGGCCGACGCGAACCCGAACATGGTTCCGGCAATGATCGCGAGACCGATTCCTCGCCCGCGTGACCCACCGGCCGCCATCAATCCCACGCCGGCGAGGCACAGCGCGCTGCAGGCGATGATCGACGGAATCCAGTCTCGGAACGGACTGGTGTCCCGACCGTCGCCGGGATCTCCGACGATGAGAAACATTGCGAGCGCGCCGGCGATGACGACGGCCCACACAATGTCGGTGGTGTGGATCGGCCGGGCATTCCAGCGCGCGGCAATGGGAAGCGCGAACACGAGGGAGACGATGAGCAACGGTTGGACCACCAGGATCGAGCCGACACCGAGCGCGATCGCCTGCAGGACGTAGCCGCAGCTGTCGCCGATGGTTGCCGCCCACCACCGGGGACTCTTCAACAGGTTGGAGATGAAGGCCGCGCCGCGATGCTCGATGTTCGC
>JAENVU010000403.1 GCA_016650415.1 Acidimicrobiia bacterium | reverse complement strand
GCGTACCTCAACGCGCTGGCGGGCAAGGGCGTGCATCTCGTCACGACCAACGACTATCTGGCCAAACGCGACGCGGAGTGGATGGGTCGAGTCCATCGATTCCTTGGACTCGAGGTCGGAGCGGTGCTGCCCGACATCGACGACCCGGTCGAGAAGCGCCGGGCCTACGCCGCGGATATCACCTACGGCACGAACAACGAGTTCGGCTTCGACTACCTGCGCGACAACATGTCGGGCTCACTCGAAGAGCAGGCGCAACGCGGCCATTTCTTTGCCGTCGTCGACGAAGTCGACTCGATCCTCATCGACGAAGCGCGTACCCCGCTGATCATTTCGGGCCGGGCCGACGACGCCCAGGCGCTGTACTTCCAGTTCGCTCGGATCGTCAAAGTGCTCCAACGTGAACGCGACTACGAAGTCGACGAAGCGAAGCGCACCGTCGTGCCGACCGAGGACGGTATTCACCGGGTCGAGGACGCGCTCGGCGTCGACAACCTCTACGAGCACGTGAACCAGAACTTCGTCCACCAGCTCCAAGCGGCGCTGAAGGCGAAGGAACTGTTCAAGACCGACGTCGACTACGTGGTGGCCGACGGTGAGGTGAAGATCGTCGACGAGTTCACCGGTCGCATCCTCGATGGTCGGCGCTGGAGCGATGGACTCCACCAAGCCGTCGAGGCGAAAGAGGGAGTGCGGATCAAGGAAGAGAACCAGACCCTCGCCACCGTGACCCTGCAGAACTACTTCAAGCTCTACGAAAAGCTCTCGGGCATGACCGGTACGGCCAATACCGAGGCGGGTGAGTTCATGCACACCTATGCCCTCGAGGTGGTGGGCATCCCCACCAACCGGGTGATGGTCCGCAAGGACGAGCCCGATCTGATCTACAAGACCGAAGAAGCGAAGTACGAGGCGCTGGCCGACGACATCCAGGAACGCAGCGACCAGGGCCAGCCGGTCCTGGTCGGCACCATCTCGGTCGACCGCTCCGAACATCTCGGACGGCTCCTCGAGAAGCGGGGTATCCCGCACTCGGTCCTGAACGCCAAGAAGCACGAACAAGAAGCGACGGTCGTGACCCAGGCCGGTCGGATCGGCACGGTCACAGTCGCGACCAACATGGCCGGACGCGGCGTCGACATCCTCCTCGGTGGCAACCCGGAGGGACTGGCGCGCGAGGAGATGCTCGCCAACGGCGAGTCGCCGGAGGCCGAACCGGAGAAGTACCAGGCACTCGTCGCGCAGTTCAAGGCGCAGTGCGACGAAGAAGGGGCTGCGGTCCGCGAGCTCGGCGGCCTCTACGTGCTCGGAACCGAGCGCCACGAAAGCCGTCGGATCGACAATCAGTTGCGTGGTCGGTCCGGGCGACAGGGCGACCCGGGGGAAAGTCGTTTCTACCTGTCGTTGGAAGACGAGCTCATGCGGCTCTTCGCGACCGGCGCGATGAACTGGGTGATGGGCAAGGCGTTCCCGGACGACCTGCCCCTCGAAGCGAAGATGGTCACGAAGGCGATCGAACGGGCCCAGCGGACGGTCGAGGATCGCAACTTCGAGATCCGCAAGGACGTCCTCAAGTACGACGAAGTGATGAACGAGCAGCGCAAGGTGATCTACCGGCGCCGCCAGCAGATTCTCGAGGGCGGCGATCTCCGCGAGGAGTCGATCGACGCGATCGAGGGCGCGCTCGACCATGTGGTCAAGGCGTCGACCGGTGACGGGGAGTACTCCGAGGACTGGGATGTCGACGAACTCGTCCGCCTGGCTACGGATGTGTTCCCGACACGGGTCACGCGTGACCAACTCGCGAGCTTGACGAACCCCGAAGACGCGTTCGAGCTGCTCAATGGCGATGCCGTGGAGCAGTACGAAGCGAAGGAAGCCCAGATCGGTGCCGAGCAGCTGCGTGAGATCGAGCGGCGCGTGATGCTCTCGGTGATCGACCAGCACTGGCGCGAGCACCTCTACGAGATGGACTACCTCCGCGAGGGCATCAACCTGCGGGCCATGGGGCAACAGGACCCACTCGCCGAGTGGCAGCGCGAGGGCTTCGACATGTTCGAGGCGATGATGGAAGGCATCAAGGACGACTTCGTCCGCTACGTCTTCCGCCTCGAAGTCGTCGCCGATGACGCGCCCACGCTGGTGAAGAACGTGCAGTACTCCGGCGCGGAGGACCCGGTGCAAGGCCAGGCCGCGTTCAGTGCGGCCGCCGCGGCCGCACCGGTGGACGAGTTCGGTGCCGCGCCCGAGATCGTCGAAGACACGGCGCCACTCCAGCCCGTCAGCGTCGAGAAGACGCCGGGCCGGAACGAGCCCTGCCACTGCGGGAGCGGCAAGAAGTACAAGCTCTGCCACGGCCGTTGACGCCGCGGCATCGTCGTCGTTCGGCCGACCGGAGTTTGGGCCATGCGTGATTTTTCCGATGATCTGACCGCCGCGCGCAAGCGGGTCGAAGAGGCGCGCGGCTACCTCCGGATCGACGTGCAGCGCTCCCGGGTCATCGAGTTGGAGGACCGGGCCGCGCAGCCGGATCTCTGGGACGATCCCGAAGCGGCGCGGGCAGTGACGAGCGAACTCGCGAGCGTCCGCGACGACCTCGATCTCATCGACGCGTTGACCGAACGAGTCGAAGATCTCGAGACCCTGTACGAACTGGGTCGCGAGGAGCTGGACGAGTCCGTGGTTCCCGAGATCGATGCCGGACTGGAATCGCTCCGCGGTGAGCTCGACACGCTCGAACTCCGCGCCCTGTTCACCGAGGAGCACGACGAGCGGGACGCGATCTGTCAGGTCAGCTCGGGCGCGGGTGGAACCGACGCGCAGGACTGGACCCAGATGTTGTTGCGGATGTTCAGCCGGTGGGCCGAACGGCGCGGCTTCGTCGTGGAGATCGAGGACATCAGCGAAGGCACCGAAGCCGGGATCAGCTCCGCCACGTTCACCGTCAAGGGCCGTTACGCCTACGGATTGTTGACGGGGGAGAAGGGGGTCCACCGGTTGATCCGGATTTCGCCCTTCGACGCCAATGCCCGCCGGCAGACCGCGTTCGCGGCGTTCGATGCCGTGCCTGCGCTCGAAGCGACCGAAGCTCCCGAGATCGATCCCACCGACTTGCGAATCGACACGTTCCGGTCATCGGGTGCCGGCGGCCAACACGTCAACGTGACCGATTCCGCCATCCGGATCACGCACCTCCCGACGGGGATCGTCGTGTCGTGTCAGAACGAGCGTTCACAACTGCAGAACAAGACGAAGGCGATGCAGATCCTCGGGGCGCGCCTGGCCGATCGTCAGCGCGAAGAACGTCGTGCGGAGTTGGAGCAACTCTCCGGAGAGAAACGCGGCATCGATTTCGGGAGCCAGATCCGCACCTACACGCTGCACCCGTACCAACTGGTCAAAGACGAACGCACCCGATACGAGACCGGCAACGTGAACGCCGTGCTCGACGGTGACCTCGACGAGCTCATCGAGTCCTTCCTGCAATGGCGCAGAAGTGAGGATGGAGCCGCCTGAGGCGATCCTCAGTGGCGGCGTCCGGAATGTCCGGGTGTGGGTCCGATGACCCAGGGACCAGGGGGCCGGCGGGTAGCCTGAAGCGCTCTCATGATTCGCTTCGAGAACGTCACCATGACCTACAAAGGCAACGTCACCGCGCTGCGGGACGTCAGCCTCGACGTCGGCAAGGGCGAGTTCGTCTTCCTGGTGGGGCCGTCCGGGTCCGGGAAATCGACCTTCCTGCGACTCCTGCTTCGCGACGAGGTTCCGACACGGGGCAAGATCATCGTCGCCGGCCGCGACGTCACCACCCTGTCGGACTGGAAGGTCCCGCAGCTGCGCCGCAACATCGGCTGCATCTTCCAGGACTACAAACTGCTGCCGGGCAAGACGGTCTACGAGAACGTGGCGTTCGCATCGGACGTCATCGGTCGGCCTCAACACGTGACGAAATCCCAGGTGCCGCAGATCCTCGACCTCGTCGGGCTCACGTCCAAACTCGACCGCTTCCCGGACGAACTCTCCGGCGGTGAGCAACAGCGGGTGTCGATCGCCCGGGCGTTCGTGAACCGCCCCCTGATTCTGCTGGCCGACGAACCCACCGGAAACCTCGACCCCCAGACCACGGTCGGCATCATGCGACTCTTGGACCGCATCAACCGGACAGGAACGACCGTCGTGATGGCAACGCACGATTCGCGGATTGTCGACACGATGCGCCGCCGGGTGATCGAACTCGAACACGGTGTGTTGATCCGAGACCAGGCTCGCGGCATCTACGGCGTCGGGAACTGATCGCGATGTTCACTCGACTCGGATACTTCGCGCGTGAGACCTGGGTCTCGCTTCGCCGCAACATCCTGATGACCGTGGCGGGAGTGCTCACGGTCGCGGTCTCGCTCTGCGTCCTCGGCGGCGCGCTCTTGCTCACCCGGCTCGTGGATCACGGCACCGCGCAGTGGGAGAACGGGGTCCAGTTCGAGATCTTCATGAAGACCGACGCGACGCTCAGCCAGGTGCAGGCGGTCCAGACCCAACTCAAGAACGATCCCGATGTGCGGACCTTCAAGTATCTCTCGCATGACGATGCCTACCGACAGTTCAAACGGTGGTTCGCCAGTCAACCGGACCTCGTGTCCAACACGCGGCCCGAAGACCTACCCGAATCGTTCCGGGTGGCGCCTCGCACCGCGGCCTTGACGAGCCTGGTCGGGAACCGATTCGTCAGCCAGGCTGGGGTCGACCAGGTCAATACCGCGCCGGAGTCGGTCAAGAGCCTGCTCGATGCGACCCGGACCATCCGGTACATCTTCCTCACGATCTTCCTTGCGCTCTTGTTCGCCGCGCTGTTCCTGATTGTCAACACGATCCGGCTCGCGACGTTCGCCCGGCGACGCGAGATCGAGGTCATGAAGTTGGTCGGCGCGTCGAACTGGTTCGTGCGTATCCCGTTCCTGTTCGAGGGCATGGTCCAGGGAGTCATCGGTTCTGCCGCCGCGGTCGGCGCGGTGTTCGGGCTGCAATCGCTGATCAGCAGCAGTATTTCGCCGACCGATCCGCTGTGGCGCGGTTGGTACGTCGGTCCCGGGGATGCCACCCAGATCAGCCTCTACGTGATTCTGATCGGGGTTGCGATCGGCGGGTTCGGCGCGTGGATCGGACTGCGGCGCTTCATCGACGCGTAGTTCATCCCGTTCCGTCGTCGCCAGGGCTTTCGTTCCACCCGAG
>JAENVU010000402.1 GCA_016650415.1 Acidimicrobiia bacterium | reverse complement strand
TGCTACGACATCCACGAACGGGTCAAGGACATGAACCGCAACGGCGTGCTCGGTTCGATGTGCTTCCCGAGCTTCGTGCAGTTCTGCGGTCAGCTGTTCAGCAAGTCCAAGGACCTCGACACGTCGATCCACCTGCTGCGGGCGTACAACGACTGGCACATCGACGAGTGGTGCGGCACCTACCCCGGCCGGTTCATGCCCCTGTCGATCCCACCGATCTGGGATCCCCAACTCATGGCCGACGAGGTCCGCCGCGTCGCGAAGAAGGGCTGCCACGCGGTCACGTTCTCCGAGAACCCGTACAAGCTCGGCTGGCCGCACATCTTCGGCGATCACTGGGATCCGTTCTTCGCCGCGTGCCAGGACGAAGGCACGGTCATCTGCCTGCACATCGGCTCGAGCAGCACCCAGATCGAGATCGCACCCGGTGCGCCGATCGACGTGATGATCACGCTCACGCCGCTCAACACGATGCAGGCCGCGACCGATCTCGTGTGGAGCCCGGTGCTGCGCAAGTTCCCCGACCTGCAGTTCGCGCTCAGCGAAGGCGGCACCGGTTGGATCCCGTACTGGCTGGAACGTCTCGACTACGTGTACCACCAACACCGCTTCTGGACCCACCAGGATTTCGGCGACACCCTGCCGTCGCAGGTCGCGCGCGACCACTTCTCGTTCTGCTTCATCAGCGACCGCGCCGGTGTGGAGCAGGCCGACGCCATCGGCCTCGACAGCGTCACGTGGGAGTGCGACTACCCGCATTCCGATTCGAGCTGGCCCAACTCCCCCGAGTCGGTGACCAAGCAGCTCGCCGGCATGGACGATTCGATCGTCAACAAGTTCACCCACGAGAACGCCATGCGCATCTACCAGTACGACCCGTTCGCCCTGATCCCGCGCGACCAAGCGACCGTCGGCGCGCTGCGCGCCCAAGTCACCGACTGACTCACGTTCACTTCGCCGACCGTTGTGCGCTGGTGGACCGAGGAGGTCCACGAACGCACAACGGTCGAGTCAGGCGGAGCGCGCGAGGCGGCTTCGCTCGGCCAGTGCCATCGCTACGCGGTCGAGCGCGCCACCTGGATGCTTCGTGACGTCCTCCCACGTCACCACGAGCACCCGCCACCCGAGCCGTTCCAGCGCCGCGACCCGGGTGCGGTCCGCCTTCCACCGTGCACGACTGCCATGCCACTCGAAGCCTTCGGCCTCCACCGCAACGAAGAGTTGCGGCCAGGCGAAGTCGATGCGATACCACCGGCCTCCGGGGACGTCGACTCGGAACTGCCGCACGGGTTCCACCAGCCGCGACGAGCGGATCAGCCGCCACGCCCTACCCTCGAGCTTCGAGTCCAGCGGGTTCGGTCGCGTACGGGCGAGGACCTCGCGAATCTTCGGCGAGCCCGATCGACCGCGTCCGCCTATGACCTCGAACCGGCGAGCGAGCGACTCCGCCGACACGAGTCCAAGGCGGCGCGCTCGCTCGAACGCGTCCTCGAGTTCGTCCACGCGCAGTCGACCGGCGATGTCGATGAGCGTTCGCGCCGCATCCGTGCACGAGATGCCGTCCACCACGATCCCCAGTTCGTCGACGAAGGCCGAGCGGTGAACCACCACGGGCTGGAACCGTCGGTTGATCGTTTCGATCGCGAGTCGACCCACCCGTGGCTGACCGGTTCTGGCGTCGACCGTCACGTGGATCGGGACCGCGGGGATAGGCGAGTCGAGCCGGAGCATCGCCGCGGCGGTGACCTCCGAGACCCGTCCACCGGATGCGAGCGCCCCGGCGGCGATCGCCATTCGCTCGGTCTGGGGCGCGCCCCGAATGCGATACACGCCCTGAGTGACGCGGCACAGCAGCTGATCCGAGACCGCACGGGCGATCATGCGGTCGGTCACGCCGAGACCCCGGATCCGGTCACGCGTCACCAATCCGTACTGTTCGGCTGCGAGGTCGAGCACACCTCGCCAACGTTCGTGCATCGGGCCTCCCCGGAGGTCGCTGGACACCACGGGGAAGTGGCTCGGACCCTACGTCGGGGGTGTGACACGGGCCCGCCTACCGACCGTTGTGCGTTGATGGACCGAGGAGGTCCACGAACGCACAACGGTCGGGTCGAGGAGTCGTGCACAGCCGTTGGCACCGGTCGGGCGCGGGTCGATTCGCGTCCGGCGCCGCGCAGGTACGATCCGGCTCGAATCATCGGCAGAATCGGAGTCACGGGGCAGTGGACTGCGCGCAGTGTGGAGAGGCGAACCGGGACGGCGCCCGCTTCTGCGGCGAATGCGGTGCGATCCTGGCTCGTCGGTGCGCAAGCTGCAACGCCGAACTGAACCCGAAGCTCAAGTTCTGTGACGGGTGCGGCACGCCGACGTCGGCCGCGGCCCCGCTGGTGGCACCGGCCGCCTCCGCACCATTGCCAGACGCCACCCGCAAGACCGTCACCGCGCTCTTCGCCGACCTGGTGGGTTCCACCTCGTTCGGTGAGCGCAGCGATGCCGAGGTCGCCCGGTCGGTGATGGCCCGATACCACGCCCTGCTCCAGGAAGCGATCGACGCGCACGGCGGAACCGTTGCCAAGTTCATGGGCGACGGCATGATGGCGACCTTCGGAATCCCCGAGATCGCCGAGGACGACGCGATCCGAGCCGTTCGGGCCGGCGTCGACATCCAAGACCGGTTCACCGCCTTCGCCGCCGACGTGCTCCGCCAGCACGGTGAGACGCTCGGCCTGCGCGTCGGCGTCAACACCGGTGAGGTTGTGATCGCGAGTGGCGACGCGGACCTGGTCGGCGACGGTGACGTCGCCGCCCGCATCGAGCATGCCTGCAACCCCGGCCGGATCACGGTCGGCGAGGAGACGTGGCGGCTCACCCGCGGCGAGTTCGGCTACGAGTCGCTCGGCGACGTCACCGTCGCCGGTCGGGCGCAACCGGTTGCGATCTTCGAGGTCGCGACCGATATCGCGGCCGCAGTGGAGACCACCGCACCGTTCGTCGGCCGCGCCCGCGAGATGACCGCGTTGCGCGAGGCATTCGCCTCCGCGACGACAGCACGCGCCGCGCGGCTCGTGACCGTCCTCGGTTCTCCGGGGGTCGGCAAGACGCGCCTCTCGCGCGAGCTCTGCGCCGCGACCAGTGCCGAGAGCGATGCGATCACGTTCGAGATCCGGTGTGACCGGGCCGGTGACTCGACCTCGCGCCGGCACCGTCTTCGGGCGCGAGGCAGTCATGGAACTGGTTCACGGACTGCACGACGTCGGATTCCGGACCGTCACTAATACTCCGATCGCGGTCCGCGGCGAGCAACTCGCGCTCTGCCACCGGGTCTGGCACAACCCCGACGGCTTCGACCTTCCCATGCTCGTCCTGGTCGCGGCCGGAACTTCGGGGCGAGTCGGATACCAGATCATGTGGGACGCCGAAGCGTTCGACGCGGCCATCGAGGAACTGGACCGCCGCGCCGGCCAACACTGACGGCGCCGCTACCACCGACCATTGTGCGTTGATGGACCGAGGAGGTCCACGTACGCACAATGGTCGAGTCGGGTCTCCGGTCAGCCGCAGCAGCCGGATGATGCGTCCGTTGCTTCGTCCGAGGCGAAGCCGGCGAGGTCGCCTTCCTTGACGTACCACTCCCAGCGCTGACCGTCGGGCGCTTCGAGCCAGGTCTCGGTCTTCGCCGCGAAGCAACAGCCGGTCTCGGCAACGCCCGTGGTCTCGAGGCCATCGGCGGTCAGACGGGCTTCGGCTGCGGACACGAGATCCGCGGAGCCGACTTCGACCCCGAGATGGTTGAGGGTGCCCGGCTCCCCCGCTCCGCTGAACAGCACCAGCTTGAGCGGCGGCGCCGCGATCGCGAAGTTCGCGTAACCGTCCTTCACCTTGGTCGGGCCTACCCCGAACATTCGGGAGTAGAACTCGATGGCGGCGTCGAGATCGTCGACGTTCAGGGCGAGTTGGAGCCGCCCGGTCGTCGGGGCTTCGAGGTCGGGGGCGAGTTCGAGCGCAGTCATCGGGATCTCCCGTTCGTCGGATGTTCACCCATCGATCACTATCGAATCGACGTTGATCTATGTATACTCCTCGTATCGATCAGAGTCAATATTGATATTCGTCGATGTGACGAGCGTCGCCAGGAGCCCCGATGGACGTCCACGAGATCACTCCCTGTTGTAGCCCGGTCCTCACCGAGCCCCTGACCGAGGCCGACGCCGAGGAACTGGCGGCGGCGTTCAAGGTCGTCGCCGACCCGGTGCGGCTCCGTCTCCTCTCCCTCATCGCCCAGGCCGGCGAAATCTGCTCCTGTGACCTGGTCGCCCCGATCGGCAAGAGCCAACCCACCATCAGCCACCACATGTCGGTGCTCGCCGACTCCGGACTCGTGCACCGCGAGAAGCGCGGCAAGTGGGCGTGGTACTCGGTCGTGCCGGAACGGCTCTCAGTGTTGCGGGACGCGCTCGGCGGCGTGCCCGTCGCCCGCTCGTGAAGACACTGGGGCGTCAGGCACTCGCGGAGTTCCTCGGCACCGGACTCCTCGTCACCGTGGTCGTCGGGTCGGGGATCGCCGCGCAACGCCTCTCCCCCGGCGACACCGGGCTGCAACTCCTGGAGAACGCGGCGGCAACCGCCGGCGGACTCATCGCGTTGATCCTCGCCTTCGGTTCCGTCTCCGGCGCCCACTTCAATCCCGTCGTGAGCCTGGTCGACTGGCGGCTCGGCGGTCTCACCCGAACCGCGCTCGGCGTGTACATCGCCGCGCAGACCGTCGGCGCAGTGCTCGGATGTTGGCTGGCCAATCTCATGTTCGAGGCCCCGGTCTTCGAACTCTCGACGAGATCCCGCAGCTCCGGTGCCCTCTGGGTCAGCGAGGTCGTGGCGACGGTCGGGTTGCTCCTCGTGATCTTCGGCTCCGGGCGCGGCGGCAATCGTCGGACCACGCCGTTCGCGGTCGGGCTCTACATCGGTGGCGCGTACTTCTTCACCAGCTCCACCAGCTTCGCCAACCCCGCGGTCACCCTCGGCCGCATGTTCTCCGACACGTTCGCGGGCATCGCCCCCGGCAGCGTTGCGCCCTTCGTGGTCGCGCAACTCGTCGGTGGTCTGATCGGGCTCGCCCTCGTCGTGATCCTGTTCCCGTCGGTCGACGCGGACGCGACCCTCGTACCCCACTCCCAGGAGCTCGCATGACCGATCGCCCGACCGTCCTCTTCGTCTGCGTCCACAACGCGGGTCGTTCACAGATGGCGGCAGCGCTGTTGGAACGGGCCGGGCGCGGGCGCATCGAGGTCCTGTCCGCGGGCAGCGAACCGGCCGACCAGGTGAACCCCGCCGTCCTCGAAGCGATGCGGGAACTCGACATCGACCTCGCGGCGGAACGACCGAAGCTGCTCACCGACTCGGCGGTGCAGGAAGCCGACGTCGTGATCACCATGGGCTGCGGTGACGCCTGCCCGTTCTATCCCGGCAAGGACTACCGCGACTGGCCGCTCGACGACCCGGCCGGCCGAAGGGTCGATGCGGTGCGCCCGATCCGCGACGAGATCGACCGCCGGGTGCAGGCACTCGCCGCCGAACTGACCTGACCGGGCGCGTCGCCCGGCCCCAGTCGATCCGTCGGACGAACCGTCGTAAGCTTCCTGCCGGGGCGACGGGGGCCACATGCGACGAGTGACGCGCACCGCAATGGTGCTGACCGCGGTCGTCGTGCTCGGTGGATGCTGGCTCCAGCCGGGTGCCGATGCCCGGCGCAGCGGCTTCGCCCCACTCAAAGACGGCCTCGACATCCAGAACGTCGCACAACTCCACGAGCAGTGGACGCGCCAGCTCGGTGGGACAGTGAAGGCTCCGGTCGTCGGACCTGACGGCGTCTACGCAGTGTCCGGTGACTTCGTCGTGAGCGGGAAACTCACCGCGATCGATCCGGGCGGCGGCGCGACCCGTTGGAGTGCGACGCTCTGGGACGCGAACATCCCTTACTGGCCGAACGCGCCCACCATCTTGGACGGCAAGGTCCACGTACCGATGCTGGGCGGTTCGACGGTGCTGCCCAGCACGGTCAAGCGCTTCGACGCGGCAAGCGGAGCGCCACTCCCTTCGTTGGCCAACGGGGCCACGACGACGGTGATCGGGCGCGACGGCACGCTCGTCGGAACGGTCGCGCTGCAGGTGCCGCCGTGCTGCACTGCCGTGTCGCGGTTCTTCGTCGAATCCACCAATGGCGGCGGCAGCTGGGTCTCGTATCTCTACATCGGCGGCGTGGCCTCCCTCCCCGTCCCCACCAGCGCGGCGGTCGGGACCGCGCGGTTCTTCATCGGCCAGGGCTCGGCCCTCGAGGCCTACCCGCTGACGAAGCCGGGGAACTGCACCAGCCAATACAGCACCGACTTCTGCCCGCCGATCTGGTCGGTTCCCCTGAGGTCATCGGTCGCCGGCAACCCGGTGCTCTCCGAAGACGAGACGACGGTCTACGCCGCCGCGGGCGACAAGCTCGTCGCGCGCTATGCCGCAGACGGCACGCCACGATGGACCGGCACCCTCGGCGCACCGGCCAGCGCGGCACCGGCACTGGCCAACGGTTACGTGTTCGTCCCCACCAACTCGGGGGAGCTCGACGTCTTCACGACCGGGTGCGGCAAGCCGA
>JAENVU010000401.1 GCA_016650415.1 Acidimicrobiia bacterium | reverse complement strand
TCGATCGCGGTCGGTTCGACGTCGGCGATCACGACGGTTGCGCCCCGGCGCAACAGCGCGCCGACGATGCCGCGGCCGATACCGCCCGCACCCCCGGTGACCACCGCCACCATGCGGTCGATCTCGAGCGGTGTGTCACTCATTGGCGCAGCCCCATGGTGGTTAGCCCTTCCATTCGATGCCGTAGTCGTCGAACCAGAAGCGGGCTTCGCGGATCGCGTTCGGCGGAGTTCGGAGGGAGAGATCCTGGTTGAGTTGCTCGGGGGTCGGGCCGATGTCGGCCGCGATCTCGGCGAGCGCGTCGACGTCGAGGTCGTAGCAGCGGATGGCATTGAGCCCCAGGAGCAGTCGCGTCTCCTCGACCGGGATCGCCTGGAAGTCGGTGGCCAGGCGCGTTGCCGTGTTCGGCCAGGTGCCTTCGGGATGCGGGTAGTCAGTTCCCCACATCAACGCGTCGAGGCCGTTGGCGTACCGGCGGCGCAGCTCGGGCTTGCTCATGGCCGATGCCCCGATGAACACGTTCGTCCCGACGTACTCGGACGGGAGCCGCTCGATCAGACCCTTGGTCCGCGACGACATCTTCTTGACCTTCCAGTTCTGACCGCCGAACATCACGTCGGTCTTGAACAGGAGGTCACCGACCCACCAGGATCCGCACTCGACGGGCGCGTACTTCAGATTCGGGAACTGATCGAACTTGCCGGCGAGCAACAGCTGCCAGAGCGTGCGGTGAGTCCAGAACGCCACCTCGAGCATGAACTGCGCCATGTTGTCGTTGTAGGCGTCGGTGTCGGCCTCACCGGAGTGGGTGTGGACCACGAGTCCGGCCTCGGCGCACGCGGCCCAGACCGGGTCGTAGGACGGGTGCCCGTACGACGGCTGGTCGTGCCACATCGTCGGGATCATGATGCCCTTGATCCCCGGCTTGCCCGCGAGCGCCTCGATCTCTCGGACCGATTCGTCGACGCCGTGGGTGATGGGAACGAGCGCGACTCCGGCGCGCCGCGGCGGGTTCGTCGCGCAGAACTCCTCGAGCCAGCGGTTGTGCGCACGGGCTCCCGCCCAGGCCAAGCGCGGATCGGTGATCATGCCGGCTTGCAGCCCGGCACCGAAGGGCGGCGCCTCCATGCCGGTGACCGCGTCACCGTCGGCGAAGATCACCTCACCGGCGACACCATCGGTGTCGAGGGTCTTATCGCGGATGGTCGCGTCGTAGGCGCCCTTGAGTCCGACCTCGTTGTCGTGCTCCCACTGCTCGACGTAGTCACCGTTGAGTTCCTCGACCATGGCCCGGTGCTCGTGCCGGGTGCCCAACCATTCGTCGAACTCGGCGTGCACCGAACTCTCCAGGTACGGGCGGTAGTCCTCGACGTAGAGGCCCGCGTGGGTGTCCGACGACACGATCACGTACGGGGCGTTGCTCTGATCGATGCCCTCCACCGGGTTTCCCATGGCGCGCTCCCCTTGCTGTCTCTGTGACGGTGTCCTAGGGTTCGTATAACACTGTTACAGAGCCGGAGAGGATGCGCAACCGCATGGCGAGGACGGCGACACCATCCGCGGTGGAAGCGACCGAACGTTCCGGGCGGCGCACCGGCCTCGAACGCGCCGACATCGTGTCCGCCGCCCTCGATCTCGTCGAACGCGACGGGCCCGGTGCGCTCACCATGCGCCGCCTGGCCACCGACCTCGACGTCGGGACACCGACCATCTACTGGCACGTCGCCAATCGAGACGAGCTGATCGCCGAGGTCATCCGACTCCAGTCGAGTCGGCTCGCCGAACAGGCGATCACCGGCACCACCGCTCGGGACCGCGTCTTCAGCGCAGCCCGCAACATCTGGACCAGCTCGATCGAGCATCGAGCGACCACCTCACTCGCCCACCAGACCGGCACGACGTCGCTCCTCGCCCACCACCTCGAGGCCGCGTTGGTGATGGAACTCGAAGCCGCCGGCCTCGTCGGACCGGATGCCGCCGATGCGAGCCGCGCCATCCTCATCACCATCGGTGGCGCCCTGGTGCTCGCGCTGCGAGACCTGTCCGCCTCCCCCGCCGACTCCCGGCCCGATGCACTGTGGGCCAACAGCGACGCGCCGATCGCGCCAGCCACGCGAGACGCGCTCCGCGCCGAGCCCGACCTCGATGCGCTCTCGGCCACCACACTGCGAGCCGTCATCGATCACTTCGTCCCGGCCTGACCGGACCGACTCCGAAACGAGGAACTTCCATGAGCGATACACCGATGTCCCGGCCGGGTGAAGTGGCCGGCTGGCCCAAGCTCGTCGTCACCTACTCGACCCACCCGGCGAACATCGCGCCGCTCCTCCCGCCCGGAATCGAACCGCTCGACCCGACGGTGACGGTGGGCTTCTACTGCGTGCCGGTCCTCGGCGAACCGGAGTACGGCGTGAGCGTCAAGGTGCCCGCGGCGTGGAAGGGCGTCGAAGGGCACTACAGCTTGGGGCTCGGCATCGACCAGGAAGCGGCGGTGCACATCAGCGCCGAGACCAACGGGCAGCCGAAGTTCCTCTGCGACATCACCTTCTTCCGGCTCGGCGAGACGGTCACGGCGCGCGCGACGCACCAGGGCTACACGTTCGTGGAGTTCTCCGGTCAGGCCACCGGCACCACCACGCCGCGCGCCGGAGACTTCACCGAGCACGAGTGGTGGACCAAGTACGCGCGGGCCATCGGTGGCGAGAGTGGGAAGTACGACTTCGCGCCGCACGTCGTCGACGTCGCCACCACGTTCGAACAGCAACACATCGAGAACGTCGACGGCGCCCTGCTTCTGCGCGACAGCCCCTGGGATCCGATCGCCCGCCACCTCCCGATCGTCGAGGCCGGCACCGCGGCGTTGGTCACCCACCAGCCCAAAGCGCGCGTGATCACCAACGCCGGGCCGCTCGACCCGGAAGCGTTCTGGCCCTTCGCCGACGTGATCAGCGGGAGTCGCTGGCCCGGCGACCGCGGCGGACCCCGCCACTAATTGCCTGTCACCGGCCCGCCGGATTCCCCGAGGAGCACACCCGATGTCGACCTCCGAGCTCGCCGAGCCGGTCACGTTCAACCCGCTCGCCGAGGGCTTCGTCGCCTGGCCCTACGACCAGTACGCGCGCCTGCGCGCCGAGGATCCGATCCATCGCTCCGAACTGCTTCATGGGTACTGCATCACCCGGTTCGCCGATGTGAACACCGTCCTGCGCGATCCGAACGTGTCGTCGGAACTCGATCATGCGACCCCCACACCGCTCACGATCGATGAGATCCGCCGCCGCGACGAAGCACCCCGCGGTGGCCGAACCCTCGTCCTGCTCGACGACCCCGACCACGCCCATCTGCGCACCCTGATTGCGAAGCCGTTCCGGCCGCGCGAGGTCGACGCGCTCCGAGGACTCGTCGACGAGCGGGTTCGGGTACGGGTCGACCAGCTCGTCGGCGCGCGCGGCTCGGGTGAGATCGAGTTCGACCTCATCGAGGATTTCGCCTATCCCCTCCCGGTCGAGATCTTCTGCCAGATGCTCGGGATCCCGGAGGAGGACCATCCCGGGTTCCGGTTCTGGGTCAACTGCATCGCACGGTCGCTCGACCCGGTGATGGACCCGGTCGAACGCGAGGCACTCGTCGGCCACATGGAAGACATGTACGCGTTCATCGAGTCGCTCGTGGCCGAAAAGCGCGGCCGAGCGGATGACGACATCTTGTCCGGGCTCATCCACGCGGAGGAGGACGGCGCGAGCCTGACGACCGACGACCTCATCACCCAGATCGTCACGCTCTACGTCGCCGGGCACGAGCCGACCGCCGGTCTCGTCGGTAACGGGATGCTGGCCATGTTCAACCACGCCGACCAGTGGGCACTCCTCCAGTCGGACCGGTCACTCCTACGCAATGCCGTGAGCGAACTGCTGCGGTACGACGGGCCGAACCAGTTCGTGCGCCGGATCGCGCTCGAGGACATGGTCTTCGACACGCCCGGCGGCACCACCAGCGTGCCGGGCGGGTCGGTCCTGTACGTGTCCCCGGCGTCGGCGAACCGTGACGCCGCTCGGTGGGGCGAGACCGCCGACGCGGTCGACATCGCGCGTCCGGACGCTGCTCAGCACCTGCAGTTCGGTGCCGGCATCCACGCCTGCCTCGGCTCGCACCTGGCCCGACTGCAGTCGGAGGCGATGTTCACCGCGCTCCTCGATCGTTTCGAGACCATCGAGTTGGCCGGCGACCCCGTGTGGAGCACCCGGATGGTCATCCGGGGCCTCAACCAACTGCCCGTGCGCGCCACCCTCCACTGAAGGCGGAGATCGAGCCGGCAACGGTTTCCGTACCGCCTGAGGTGGGTATACCGCGAGTTGGAAGCCACGCCAGAGGAGCCGCCGCATGCCGACCGACACGCTGACCATTGGAGATCAGATCCCGGATTTCCGGGCTCCGACGAGCCACGGTCAGACCCTGGACCCTGACGCATTCGTCGGCAAATTGCCCCTCGTCCTCGTCTTCCCGCCCGAGGACGGCAGTGGACTCGAGACCCTCGGCGAGTTCGACCGCCGACTCGTCGAGTTCGGCCACCGCCGTGTCCAACTCCTCGGCGTCCTGACCGGAACCGCCGGAATGGTGCGCACCTTCGCACTGGAGTACCCGCTGCATGCGCTCACGCTGCTCGCCGACGGCGACGGGTCGATCCGCACGGCCTTCGGCCCGAGTGCGGAGGGCAGTTGTTTCGTCACGGATCTCGAGAGTCGGCTGCGGGCGGTCGTGCCGTATGGACATGAAGCCGTCGACGAACTCCTTCGGATGACGTCGTCCGACGAATGACTCGCCGAAGGTGAGGTCCCACTGGTCCTCCGGCAGGTGAACCACGAGCGTTCGCCCGCCGGTGCGTCGACCGCTCCGAAGACCGAACGCGATCGACGTGCGTCATTAGGGTGACGAGATGACGACCTGGGCCCTCGTACACGAGGTGCAGCGGTGAGCGAGGCCACGATCGCCGATCGGTGTCGGGTCCTGATCTCGACCGGCGATGAGGCATCCCGGGTGGGACTCGCCACGAGCATCCTCGGCCGGTATGCCGACCTGCCCGACGACGAGAAGGTGCGCTTCTTCGGTGACCTCGTTCGGGGCTTCGAACCCGACTCGGCGGTGCCCGACTCGGAGATCGCAGGACGACGCCGGGAACTCCTCCACCGTCTGAGCGAGGCTCCCGGGGGTACCGCCGCGTTGGTACGTCTGCGCGCCGATCTGCTGCATCACCTCCAGGGCGACCGCGCGCTGGCAGCGCTCGACGCGGACTTCCAACCGCTTCTGGATTCATGGTTCGACCGCGACTCGTTGGTGCTGCAACCGATCACCTGGTCATCGCCGGCCGAACTCCGCGAGAAGGTCATCGCGTACGAGTCCGTCCATCCCATCGCCGACGGGGACGAGTTGCGGCGACGGCTCGAGCCCCCCGATCGGCGTTGCTACGCGTTTCTTCATCCGGCGCTACCCGGCGAGCCGCTGGTGTTCGTCGAGGTCGCACTGACCCGCGGGATACCCGACGCCATCACCGACCTGCTCGACGATCGCCGCGATCCCATCGCCGGCGAAGCCGCCGACACGGCGGTGTTCTATTCCATCAACAACTGCCACGCCGGCCTGCGCGGGCTTTCGTTCGGCCATCTCCTGATCCAACAGGTCTCGTCGGAGCTCACTCGCGACCTCCCGAACCTGACCACGTTCGTCACCCTCTCCCCCGCGCCCGGGTTCGGCCGCTGGCTCCGCGACCAGGCCGGGGCCGGCAATCTCGACGCCGACGAGCTGCTGCACCTCATCGCTTCCGACGACTGGGCGCGCGATCCGGTCCGGCGTGAGCGCCAGGCGGCACTGGCCACTGCGCTCGGGACGACCTACGTCCACCACGCGCAGCGGGCCGACGGCAGACCACTCGACCCGGTGGCGCGCTTCCATCTGGGGAACGGGGCCGTCGTCGAGCGCATCAACCCCCAGGGCAACCTCTCGCCGAGCGGCATCGAGCAGTCGGCCGGGATGATGGTCAACTACCGCTACGACCGGGGGCCGACAATCGGGGTTTGAGCGACGGGGAATGAGGGTAGGAACGGAGGAGATCGAATCATCCCCCGAAGGAGACGACATGACGGGCCCCTATACCCTCCCCGACCTCCCCTACGACCCTGCGGCACTGGAACCACACCTCAGTGCGCGGATCATGGAACTCCATCACGACAAGCATCACGCCGCGTACGTGAAGGGCGCGAACACCACCCTGGAGAAGCTCCACGACATGCGGGGCAAGAACGATTTCGCCGAGCTGTCGATGCTGGAACGGAATCTCGCATTCCACGTGTCCGGTCACGTACTGCACTCGCTGTTCTGGACCAACCTCTCGCCCGACGGCGGCGGCGAGCCCGACGGGCCGCTCGGCGATCTGATCGACGAGACGTTCGGCGGGTACCGCGGGTTCCGCCAGCAGATGACCGAAGCCGCATCCGGCATCCAGGGATCCGGATGGGCGCTGGCGTCCTGGGAGCCGCTCGCCGGCCGACTGGTCGTCCAACAGGTGCACGACCACCAGGGACAGCACGGCCAGGGCACGGTCCCGATCCTCGCGATCGACGCCTGGGAGCACGCCTACTACCTGCAGTACGAGAACCGGAAGGCCGAGTACTTCGAAAGCATCTGGGAGATCGTCAACTGGGACGACGTGGCCCAGCGGCTTGCAACGGCCCGCGACGCCTGATCAACGATGGCCGCTTCGAAACCGGCGGGATCGGCACTGCGCTACTTCGGCCTCAACTGCACCCTCAAGGGCTCGCCCGCAGAGTCGAGCACCGAGCGCCTGCTCCATCATGTGGGTACGGCGCTCGAACAACTCGGGGTGACCGGCTCGGTCGCACGCGTGGTCGACCACAACGTGGCGTTCGGCGTTGGATCGGACGAGGGCAACGGCGACGAGTGGCCCGCACTCCGGCGACGCATCCTCGAGGCCGACATCTTCGTCCTCGGCACGCCGATCTGGCTCGGCCATCCGGCCAGCGTGTGCCAGATGGTGATGGAACGGCTCGACGCGTTCCTCGGCGAGACCGACGACCAGGGACGCATGGTCTCCTACGACCGGGTCGCGATCGTCGGCGTGGTCGGCAACGAGGACGGCGCCCACCATGTCGGCGCCTCGGTGTTCCAGGGACTCAACGACGTCGGATTCACCATCCCCGCCGGCGGGATGGCCTACTGGGTCGGTGAGGCCATGCAGTCAACCGACTTCAAGGATCTCGATCCACCGCCGGCGAAAACCATGACGACTGTCGCGACCATGACCCGCAACGCCGTCCACCTGGCGGATCGACTTCGCCGCGATCCGTATCCCGCGGCGCCGTAGGACCACTCGCACCGTTCGGCGCGATGTGGATCAGCGCTCGTTCAGACCCAGGATCGCATCGAGATCGGCCACCGTCTTCGCGCCGTCACCGTCGACCAGGATCGAGGGAATGTTCAGTGCCCGGGCGGCGAGCACGTTGCCTTCGAAGTCGTCGAGGAAGACGACTTCGTGGGCCGCGAAACCACTCACGGTCAACGCGTGTTCGAAGATCGCGGGGTTCGGTTTGCGCATCCCGACCTCGCTGCTGTCGATGACGAAGTCGAAGAGCTCGTCGACCGGGACCATGCCGCGCCAATGATCTTTGAGTTCCACCACGTTGTTCGTGATGATGCCCGTCCCCAGCCCCGACGCGCGGATGGTGCGGACGTACTCGACCAGCTCAGAACGCAGGCCGCCGCCGTTCTCGCCCATGGCGATGAACACGTCCCAGATGTCGATCGCCAGGCCCCGCTCCGACCCAAGCGCGGTGATCTGTTCCCGGGCATCCTCCAGGCTGATCTCGCCCCGCTCGACTCGGTGCCAGGGGTGGTCGCCGTCGACTCCGTAGCCGCCGAAGACGATCTCGGTGACTTGCTCGGTCGATGCACCGATTCGCGCCGCGTACGCGGTCACCGCGTGAAACGGTGAATCGGTGAACACGCCACCGAAGTCGAAGATCACGGCCTTGAGTTCCGTCGTCATCTCTATCCCTATGGATTGGTGTCGAGATCAGTTGGTGAACCGATCTGAAGTCCGGGCGCGACAGTATTGACGACACTGCGACCGGGAGGCATCGATCAGCACGACACGGCGACGGCTCTTCCAGGCCCGGGTCCTGGCCGCGGCGATGCTCGGAGCAACCCGGGCGATCATCCGTCGGCTTCGCCACGGGCCGACGCTGCCGTCGTGGCCGTGGAGTCTCGAACTCCTCGTCGGCGCGTTCCGTGCCGCCTCCTTCACCGGGGTCGATCACCTCGAGCTCCTCGCTCCGGGGCCGCGTGGCCTCCCGCGTCGTCGTGCCCGCACCCGCGGCCCGTTGCGCGAGGAACAGGTCGACCTCGACGGAGTCCCGGCGACCAGGTTCACGCCCCGTGATCGTGATCCCGATGGCCCGACCCGGACCCTGCTCTACCTCCACGGCGGCGGCTTCGTCTCGGGGAGCGTCCAATTCGAACGGCGCCCGGCTCGGGACCACGCCCGCACCACCGGCTGCGACACGTACAGCATCGAGTACCGACTTGCCCCGCGTCATCCCTATCCGGCGGCCCTCGACGACGCGGTACGCGCCTACCGGGCACTGCTCGACCGCGGCGCCGATCCCGCGCGAACACTCCTCTTCGGCGGCTCCGCCGGTGCCGGCTTGGCCCTTTCGTTGCTGCTCCGCGCCCGGGACGAAGGATTGCCGATGCCGGCGGGCGCGGCCGTGGTCTGGCCGTACGCGGACTTCACGTTCTCCGGTCCGAGCATCGAGACCAACGCCGACATCGACCTCCTTCCGCTGCGGGACCTTGCCCCGAAATGGCGGGCCGCCTACCTCGGCGACCACGATCCGACCGATCCGCTCGTCTCCCCCGCGTTGGCCGAACTCCACGGGCTCCCGCCGCTCCTGATCGTCGCGGGGGGGGTGCGGAAACCTTGCTGTCCGGCGCGGAACTCCTGGCCGAGCACGCACGGGCGGCCGGCGTCGAGACGCGGCTGAGCATCTACCCCGAGCAACCCCACGGCTGGCTCATGCTGCCCAAGCTCCCTGCCTCGATCGAGGCAGCCGAGGAGATCCGACTCTGGTTCCTCGACCGCCTGGACGGTTGACCCGCTTGGCGCCGTGCCGTCACCGCTCCAAGACCTGAGGTCGACATGCTCAAGACAGGGGTCACCGTTGGGTGCACCGTGGCGATGATCGCCGCGGCGGTCCTCACGGTCCGGTTGCGTCATACCCTGCGCACGCCATCACCACTCACCGGCAGCGAGCCGTTCGGCGAGCGACTCGCCGTCACCGTGAGCCGGACTGGCGGGATGCTCGTCGGGGCGTACCTCACCGGTCTGCTCACGATCGGTGCCGGTATCCGGCTGATGATGCGGGTCCTTGCCGCCACCTCGTCGGACAATGTCCAAGGGCTCCAAACCGAAGCCGACGAGGTCGTCGGCAAGGTGAGCGGCGGCGGCTCTCTGTTCCTGATCGTCATCGTCGGCATTGGCGCAGCCGTTGCCGGGCTCGCACTCTTCTCGATCTTGCGCCGCTGGCTCCCCAACCAGTCGCTTGCTGCCGGCCTGGTGGGTGTGGCAATCGGTGCGGGCCTGCTCGTACGGCCCGTCGGCCTCCTCACCTCGGCCAACAGCGACTTCGAGCTCGTCGCACCGGCGGCGCTGGCCGTGGCACTCTGCATCGCGACGCTCGTGCTCTTCGGGGCGACCTTCGGCGTCCTGGTCGACCGCCTCGCCCCCCGCTGGCCCCGACCCGGGTGGAGCCTGCGGGGCGTCGTCTCGGTCCTCCCCTTCGCAGTGCTCCTGCCCTCACCGCCGGTCTTGGTGGTGGTGGTGATCGCCGTCCTCGTGGGAACCGTCGCCCCGAGTCTTCGGTCCCAGGCCGAGGGGGATCGCTCCGTGCCGACCGTGGTCGAAGGCGTCGGTGCGCGACGCGGACGCATCCTGGTCACGGCGCTCGGCGGACTCGGAAGCCTCTCGATCCTCGTTGCCGCCGGCCAAGTCCTCGCCCTCTGACCGAGCGCGCCGCACTCGCCTCGAGTGGCACCCCTCCTCGCCGAGGGAGGCCGGAGGTGCCCTTCCAGAACCGTGCAGGTGCGAAAGCGCAGCCCGAACCCGTACGCTCCGGCGACAACGGCGACGAGGAAGGCAGGAAAGTCACCATGCTGTGCGGCGAGTGCGGGTTCGAGAACGCCCAGGGCATGCGCTTCTGTGGAAGCTGCGGAACACCCCTCGCGGCGCCCGCCGACGCCACGCCACCGACTCCGCAACTTCCGGCCACGATCGGAAGCGGGCGCTACCGGACGGTTCGGCTCCTCGGCGAGGGAGCGCGCAAGCGTGTGTACCTGGCCATGGACGAGAGGCTGGCCCGGGAGGTCGCCGTCGCGGTCGTCAAGACCGACGGGCTCGACGCGAACGGGCGAGTCCGCATCACCCGAGAGGCCCAAGCGATGGCCCGACTCGGTGACGATCCCGCGATCGTCACCGTCTACGACGTCGGCGAGGAGGCAGACGGCACGCCCTTCATCGTCAGTCAGCACATGGCGGGTGGATCGCTCGACGAGCATCTCGACTCCGCTCCGAGCCGACGATTTCCAGTCCGTGATGCCTTACGGCTCGCGGAACAGCTTGCGCGGGGCCTGGCCCACGCACACCAACTCTCCATCGTGCACCGGGACCTGAAGCCCGCGAACGTCTGGCTCGACGGTGACGGTGCGGCGCGGCTCGGCGACTTCGGGCTCGCGGCGAACATGGAGCAGAGTCGCATGACCAGTGAAGGGACCGTGCTCGGCACGGTCGCCTACATCGCACCGGAACAAGCGCTCGGCCGGGAACCGAATCCGCAGTCGGATCTGTACTCACTCGGCGCGGTGCTCTACGAGATGCTGTGTGGGCGGCCTCCGTTCCTCGGCGACGACATGGTCTCGGTCATCAGCCAGCACCTCAACACCCCTCCTGTCTCACCCCGCTTTCACAATGACGACGTCCCCGCGGGCGTCGAGGCCCTCGTGCTGCGCCTGTTGGAGAAAGACCCGTCGGCACGCCCGGCGAACGCCGGCGAGGTGATCGAGGCGATCCGCGAGGCCCAATCCGTACCGGTGACCAGCGCGCCGACCGCGCCCGAGCCGGCAGCCGGCGCCGCGGGCGCAGCTCGCGGCGCAGACTGGGGCCGTTTCGTCGGTCGGTCCAGCGAGCTGGAGACGCTGCGCGCCGCTTCCGACGAAGCACTCTCGGGCCGAACCCGGGTCGTGATGGTTGTCGGTGAGCCGGGAATCGGCAAGACCCGCACCGTCGAGGAACTCGGCGTCTACGCGAAGGTTCGCGGCGCGCAAGTGCTGTGGGGGCACTCGTACGAGGGTGAGATCGGCGTGCCGTTCCTCCCCTTCGTGGAAGCGCTCCGCGGATTCGTCCGAGAACTCTCCGACGACGGACATCTTCTCGATCCCGACGCGGGCTGCGCCGAGGTGGCCACGCTCATCCCGGAGCTGCGCGAGAAGTACCCACAGCTGGCACTGCTCCCCCCGCTCGACGGCGACGCGGAACGCCATCGGCTCTTCGACGGTATGAGCGCATTCATCGCGGCCGCGACGCGGATCCGACCGCTCATGATCGTCCTCGACGACCTGCACTGGTCGGACAAGCCGACACTGCTGCTGCTCGCGCACCTGGCTCGGCGGGTGCGCCAGTCCCGCCTGCTCATCGTCGGCACCTACCGCGACGTCGAGTTGGAACGCTCGCATCCCCTGGCCGAAACGATGTCCACGCTGCGCCGGGAGCACCTCTACGACCGGGTACTGCTCCGAGGTCTGCCCGTCGAGGAAGTGCGCGCGTTCATCGAAGCGGTCGGCGGGCAGGCGACGCCGGACGAGTTCGCGGACCTGATCTTTCGCGAGACCGAGGGCAACCCGTTCTTCGTCGCCGAGATCCTCCGCCACCTCGCGGAAACCGGCGCGATCCGCCACGAAGGCGACGCGTGGGTCGGGACCGGTGAGAGCATCGCGGAGAACCTGCCCGAAGGTGTGCGAGAAGTCATCGGGCGGAGGCTCGACGGTCTCTCTCGCGAGTGCAACTCGGCCCTGACCGTCGCCGCGGCGATGCCGGGAGGATTCACCATCGACGTGGTCGGCCAGGTCGCCGACCTCGACGAGGACACGATGCTCGACGTGCTCGACGAGGCGCTCGGGGCCCAGCTCGTGCGGGAGCGGCGCGAGCGTCCCGGCACCTACGAGTTCAGCCACGCGCTCATCCGCCAGACCCTGTACGGCGAACTCACCACCCCGCGCCGGATCCGGATGCACCGGCGCCTCGGTGAGGCCCTCGAGCACTGGTTCACCGACTCGATCGACACCCACCTCCCGGAACTCGCGTACCACGCGTACGAGGCCGCGCCGGGTGGCGACGTCGAGAAGGCCGTCGGGTACGCGCGGCGCGCCGGCGCGACCGGGCGATGGAGCAGGCCGCCTACGAGGAAGCCGCGCGGAGCTACGAGATGGCGCTCCAGGCGCTCGACCTTGACGCGGATCCCGACGCGACGATCCGCACCGATCTCCTGCTCGCCCTCGCCGGCGCCTCGGAGCGCGGTGGCGACGCCGAGACGGCCCAGCGGGTGAGCCTCGAAGCCGCGGCGCTGGCACAAGGCGGCGCCGACCCGGTTCGGCTCGGGCACGCGGCCGTCGCCTACGCAGGGAGCTACTGGTTCTCCGCGGTGGCGGCACCCGATCCTCACCGCGGCCGCCTGTTCGCCGAAGCCGAGTCCGCGCTTCGGGCCACCCCCGAGGATCCGGAGCGGGACGCACTGCTGGCAGCGGTCCTGACCCGTCATGCCGCCGACCTCGCGTTCCGGGATGCGGCCGCTTCAGGGCGCATCGGCGAGGAGGCGATCACCATCGCCCGCCGCTCCGGTGACGCCCGGTCGGTCGCGAACGCACTGCAGGTCAGCCTGACCCAGCGACTCTCACCCGAGGAATACGAGCGGAGACGCATCGAGGTGCTCGCCGCCGCCGATGCGTCCGGCGACCTGGATCTCGTGCAGTCCACCTTGAACTCGATGATCAACAGTTCCATGGTCGCGCAGAACCGCAACGATCTCGATCGCCACCTCGCCGCGTACGCCGAGGGGGCCAATCGCACCCGCGTCTCCAGCCAACTGGCGACGAGCCTCCAGCTCCAAGGATCGGTCGCGGCCATCGACGCTCGTTACGAGGACGCGGAGCGTCTGATCCTCGAATCAGCCGAGATGGCTCGATCGCTCGGGATCCCCGTCGTCCTGGCCAACGTCGGTGTCGCGCTCATGCCCGGCTATCGGGAGCACGGTCGTCTGGCCCGGTTCGAGAAGTCGACCCATCGGGCGGTGGCGGAGACCCCCGACCTCCCCTCCTGGAAGGCCGGTCTGGCGCAGCTCCTGTACGAGGTCGGCAAGGGTGCGGAGGCGGTCATGATGATCGACGAAGTGGTTTCCCGGGGCCTGACGGCAATTCCCAATGACGTACTCCGCCGATACACCATCGCCATGTTCATCGAGGTGGCGGCCGCAATGTCGAGCGTCGAGTCCCTGTCGCAGCTGGATGCCTGGTTCCGCGAGGACGAGGGCGGTATGGGCCAGGGCGTCATCCTGGGCGGCATCGCATACCATGGCGCGTATGTGCGGTACCTCGGCCTCGCGGCTGGGGGCCTCGGGCAGCACAGCGAGGCTATCGGCCACCACGAAGCCGCGATCGCCGAGCACGAGGCGATGCGAGCACCCGGATGGGCAGCACGGAGTCGCTACGACCTGGCACTCGCGCTCGTCGCCCGCGACGAGTCCAGTGACCCCGAACGCGCCGCGTCGTTGCTCACCGCGGTCGTCGAAGCCGCGAACTCGCTCGGTATGACCCGGCTCGTCGAGCAGGCGATGTCGGCCAAGCTCGAACTCCAGGGAGTGCCGGCCAGCACCCCGGCCACCGCTTCCATCGACATCCTCTCCGCCACCGTGACCGTCGAGCGCCCCGAACTGGGGAACCATGCCGATCAGGATGGGCAGGTCACGATCTGCTTCTCCGACATCGTCGGTTACACCGCCATGACCGATCGGCTCGGCGATCACCGGACCCACGATGTGTTGCGCACCCATACGCGTCTGCTCCGCAAGGATCTGCTCATCCATAACGGCGTCGAGGTCAAGAGCGAGGGCGATGGTTTCATGCTGGCCTTCCGCGATCCACTCGACGCGCTCGGCTTCGCCGTTGCATTCCAGCGCGCACTTGACTCCCACAGTTGGCCACCCGATGTCGGCCGACTCCACGTGCGGATGGGGATCCACCGGGGTGAGGTGATCAGAGAAGCCGACGACTTCTTCGGTCGGACCGTGATCATCGGAGCGCGGGTCGCAGCCTCGGCCGACGGCGGCGAGGTGCTCGTCACCGATGACGTCCGCCACGCCGCCGGCGATGGTCACTCCTTCGGCACGGCCCGCGAGCTGTCCCTCAAAGGTCTGAGTGAGCGCTATCCGGCGGCTCCGCTGCTCTGGGCCAACGAACCGTAGATCTCGATACGATCGAGCGGGCAGGTGATCGATGTCTGCGAGGTGGAGGTCCCGAGCGCGAGATATGGGGCGGTCAGTTGGCCTTGAGCAGCCGGACACAGAGCATCTTCGACACATTGAGGAGCAGTTTTGCGGCCACCGTGGCGTCCTCGGCGATCATCTTGCGCAGCGCGCCCTCACTCAGACTCAAGACTCGGGCCTGATCGGTCGCGGCGTCGACGTCGAACGAACGGGGAGCATCCAACAGGAAAGCCATCTCCCCGAACGCATCCCCCGCAGTCAGCACGCCGACGATCCGTTCGCGATCGCGCACCTCGAGTGTGCCGCTGAGGACCACGAAGATGTTCCGCGCGGAACCGCCGCGCTTGAGGACTCGGTCGCCCGCCGAGCACTCGATGATGTTGCTGCGCGCGATGCACCGCTGGGCCTCGTCGTCGGTGAAGCCGTCGAACGCGGCTGCGCCCTCCGCATGCAGGGTCTCCAACAGTTGCTGGATCTCGTCCCAGTAGGCGTCCGCCTCACTCAACGAGTGACTGCGGATGCTTCCCGCTTGCGCGAGCACGCGTTCGATGCACGGGGCGAGCTCATCCGGCCGGGTGGTACGGCCGAGACCTCGTAGCGCTTCGACTTTTTGGGGGAAGTCGATGAGCGGGATGAGGTAGCCGGCTTCCGCGCTGTTGATGTTGCGCGTCGCGTAGGGACGCGGACCTCGTACGAGATTCATCGACAACAGGTGCGGTTCGCAGCAACTGAAGACGGCCCGAATGTCGAACGGCTCGATGAATGGTCGGCTGTGCTCGATCATCTGTTCGAGCAGCCCTGCGCCCCGGTACGCCGGGAGGACCGCGAGCCGTTCCGCGACCGCCATCACCTCGGCCGGGAGTTCGTCGAGGAAGGGCCCCAGCTCGTATTGGTCCATCTGGCGGGCCGAGAAGCCGTGCCCACCCCAAGTCACTCGCGTGGTCGCGATGACCTGGTCGCCATCGCGCACCGAGAAGAGCCAGCTGGCGTCGTCCTCCGGTTCGGCGAAGCGGCCCGTCTCCGCATCAGTGGCGTCTCGGTAGCGGCCCATTTCCTCGACGTACACCGTGTGCCGCAGACGTTGCGCGGCCTCGACCTCCTCGGGGGTAACCGCTCGACCGAACTCAAAGCTCATGATGACAGTCTGCCCGCACGCGGACTTCACGTTCAGGACG
>JAENVU010000400.1 GCA_016650415.1 Acidimicrobiia bacterium | reverse complement strand
GCTCGGCTCGGCCGCCGCGGTCGCGGTGGTGATGGTGGTGACCTGGCTCTTCAGCCTGGCGTGGTCCGACGCGTCGATCGTCGATCCGGTCTGGCCATTCGGCTTCGTCGTGATCGCATGGGTCGCCCGGCTGATCGCCGATGGCAACGACGCTCGGCAGTGGCTCCTGGTCGCCATGGTCACGGTCTGGGGCCTCCGCCTCTCGAGCTACCTCGCCTGGCGCAAGCGGGGCGCGGCCGAGGACTTCCGCTACCAAGCCATGCGTCGCCACCACGGAGACCGGTTCGCACTCATCAGTCTCGTCACCGTCTTCGCGACCCAGGGCGCGCTGATGTGGGTCGTGTCGCTCCCGGTTCAGCTCGGCCAGGTTCGGTCCGAACCCTCGATTGGGATCGTCGCGATCGTCGGAGTCGCGCTCTGGCTGGTCGGCGTGGTGTTCGAGACGGTCGGCGATGCCCAACTCGCCCGGTTCAAGGCCGATCCCGCGAGTGCCGGTCAGGTCATGGACCGAGGGCTCTGGCGCTACACCCGCCATCCGAACTACTTCGGTGACGCATGCGTCTGGTGGGGTATCGGGCTGGTTGCGGCCGAAACCGGCATCGGGGCCATCGGGCTGATCGGCGCGGTCGTCATGAACGTGCTGCTCGTGCGGGTCTCCGGCGTGCCGATGCTGGAGCGCACGATGGCGAAGCGGCGTCCGGGCTACGCCGAGTACGTCCAGCGCACCAGCGGCTTCATCCCGCGCCCACCCCGAGCCTGATCCGTTCTTGCGTCGACAACTCGCTCTGGGCACGAGCTATCGACGCCGGAATGGCACCCGGTCAACCGCCGCTGACGGGTGGGAGCACCGCGACCTCGCACCCGTCGGTGACGGGAGTCGCGTCGCCCGCCGCCGGTTCGTCGCCGTCGATCCAGACTCGCGAACCCGCGAGCACCGCGGTGAACTCCGCGCCGAACCTCGCGCGGGCGATGTCGAGGATCTCGCCGACCGTCGCCGCCTCGAGTTCGACGGTTCCCGAGCCGGCCGCTTCCCGCGCCGCCGCGAACAACCGCAACGACACGTGGGCCATCGGACGACCCGCGCTAACCGGCGACTTCGACGAGCCCGTCCTTGATCACGACATCGCCGTCGCCGTTGCGGGTCTCGAATCCGAAGACCGGGTTGCCGCCGTTGTTGCCGGCGGCCCAGAACGTGGTCGTGATCTCCTGGCCGGGAAGGACCGGGCGCGAGAACCGCACCGCCAGGCGACGCAGCTTGGCGGAGTCACCGGCGCAGAGTTCCTGCACCGCCGCCACCGACGTGAAGGCCATCGTGCAGAGCCCGTGGATGATGATGCCGGGCAGGCCGACCGACTTGGCGATCTCCTCGTCGAGGTGAATCGGCATCTGGTCGCCCGACGCCTCCGCGTACCGGTAGGTCTGGTCGGTGTCGAGCTTCTGGGACACCGACGCCACCGGTTCGGTCGCGGTGGTCGCGGCGTCGAGTTTGTGCGCGGGAGCTTCCTCGCCGGCACTGTCACCGTCGCTCACACCCCGGAAGAACGAGGTCATGTACTGCTCGACCACGAGGTCGCCGCCCTCGTCATGTGTCTCGACCTTGACGACGACCGACGTGCCGTTCGGCTTGACGTGGACGCCGATCGGCGCGGCCTTCGAGGTCAGGACCGAACCCGGAACGATCGGCTGGTGGAACCGCATGTCTTGTTCGCCGTGAACGACGAGCATCAACACCTCGGGCGGCACGATTCCCGCCATCGCCCCCGCCATCGTGTCCCAGATCGGCACGACTGCGAACACCGGCGGGGCCACCTCGCCGTTGACGTGCGCCGGGAGGGTGTCGTTCGTCGCCGCGGCGTAGGCCTTGGTGCGATCGGCATCGACCTTGAACTCGGGTCCCTCCGTCCAGAGACCCAGTTTGTCGATTCCAAAGCCCATTGGTTGCTCCTCTCGTGGCGGCGGGCCGGACTGTACCGGCCGCGCCGAGCGCTCGTCCTGGTCGACGTCGTCGCCCGCATCGGCGACGCGGTCGGACTCGTCGATCGTCCCGGATTCGATCCGCTCTACCGCCGCTTCGATGTCGGCGAGCTCGGCTTCGAGCTCATCCAGGACGGTGAGGTCGGGCGGCTCGGTGACCTCGGCGGGGTTCGGCACGTCAGGCTCCATCCCGGCGACGATAGCGGCGGGAGCAGGGGCGGCGGCGGGTCAGCGGAGCCGAAGCTCGAGGAGTTCGGTCGTCTCGTCCAGGGCGTGGACCACGGCCTCGATCCGCGCGATGGGATCATCACATTCGAGGATTCGCTGCACGTCGAGCGGTCCGATTCCGACGCGCGCGAGTGCACCCCAGGCTGCTCGCATCGGATCGGGATCCAGCTCGACCGCCGCCGGTACGTCGTACCCCAGTTGCCGCGCCGTCCCGAACAATCGACCGAGTGATTCCACCACGCGTCCCTGCAACTGCGGGTCGAGCGCCACGACCGGGTCGGTGAGTAGCTCGATCTCCGCGCGTGGGAAGGGTTCGTCGGGAAGCCACGCGCGGACCCGGAGCCGATCAACGCCGACGGCCCGGAACGCCCACTCGCCGTCCGGCAGGCTCTGCAAGTCCATGACCTGGGCGACGGTCCCGACGTCGAAGCGCGTTTCGCCGCCGCCGACCTCGGAGCCTCGCTCGATCAAGACCACTCCGAAGCGGCCGTCACCGACAACGCACGCCTCGACCAGCGCGACGTAGCGCGGCTCGAAGATGTGCAGGGGGAGCGACTGGCCCGGAACCAATGTGGTCCCCAATGGGAACATCGGCAGCTCCATCAGTTGGACCGAGCCCGGAACGCCGTCGCTTGACGAGCCAACGCCTCGGCGTCATCCGCAGTGGCGC
>JAENVU010000399.1 GCA_016650415.1 Acidimicrobiia bacterium | reverse complement strand
GCGATCGACCGGAGATGCTCACCGCGCTCGTGCAGCTCCCCCGCGACCTCGAGCCGCTCCCGCATGACCCCTGCGGCGACTCGATCGGCGTCGCCGTCGAGTTCCAGCGTGTCGAGCGTGCGGAGCGTGGCGCGGTCGTGCGCGGCCCGTTCGTCGGCACCGTCGGGGGAGTAGTCGGTGAGCTGATCGTCGTAGCCGGCGATGCCGTCCACGGTCGCCGCGACCGGGTGCAGGCGGGCGTACCCCTCGACGTAGCGGTCCGACAGGTCATCGATCGGTCTGGTCACGTTGGTGCTCCTTCGTCCGTGCCCTCTCGTCGGGGCACGCTACCGTCGACCTGTGGCCGCTCAGTTCATCTTCACCATGCGTAACTTGTCCCGGTTTCACCCCCCGGATCGGCAGGTCCTCGAGAACATCAACCTCTCGTTCTACCCAGGCGCCAAGATCGGTGTCCTCGGTTCCAACGGCGCCGGGAAGTCGAGTCTGCTCCGCATCATGGCAGGGGAGGACGACGGATTCTCGGGCGAAGCCCGCCTCACCCAGGGTTTCACCGTCGGCATGTTGCACCAGGAGCCCCAGCTCGACGGGGCCAAGGACGTGCTCGGCAACGTGATGGACGGCGTCGGCGAGACCGCCACGCTGCTCGAACGCTACGACGAGGTTCTCGCCGGTTGGGCCGAACCCGATGCCGACTACGACAAGCTCGGCACCCAGCAGGCCCAACTCGAAAAAGAAATCGAAGCCGCCGGTGCGTGGGATCTCAAGCGCACGATCGACATCGCGATGGACGCGCTCCGGCTCCCGGCCGGCGACGCCGACGTCGGCGTGCTCTCCGGTGGTGAACAACGCAGGGTCGCGCTCTGCCGACTGCTGCTCGCTCGTCCCGACCTCTTGCTGCTCGACGAACCGACCAACCACCTCGACGCCGAATCGGTCGCGTGGTTGGAACGCTTTCTCGGCGAGTACCACGGCACCGTCGTCGCGGTCACCCACGACCGGTACTTCCTCGACAACGTGGCGGGCTGGATCCTCGAACTCGATCGCGGCAAGGGCATCCCGTGGGAAGGCAACTACTCGTCGTGGTTGGAGCAGAAGGAGGCACGCCTCGCGCAGGAAGAGAAGTCCGACAAGGCGCGCCAACGCACGCTCGCGCGCGAGTTGGAGTGGATCCGCCTCGCGCCCCGCGCCCGGCAGGCCAAGGGCAAGGCCCGGCTCAACGCGTACGACGCGCTGGTCGCCGAAGCCGAAGGTGTCGCCGAGCGCGCCGAGCAACTCGTGATCTCGATTCCGCCCGGCCCGCGTCTGGGTGATGTCGTGGTCGAGGCGGAGTCGGTGAGCAAGGGCTTCGGTGATCGCCTGTTGATCGAGGATCTGTCCTTCACGTTGCCGCGTGGAGGCATCGTCGGTGTCATCGGTCCCAACGGTGCCGGGAAGACGACGCTGTTCAAGATGATGATCGCGGCGGCGGGCAAGGGCGACGCCGACCCGATCGACGCGCCCGATTCCGGGACCTTGCGGGTCGGGCCGACGGTGGAACTCGCCTACGTGGACCAGAGCCGGGATTCGCTCGACGCGGAGAAGACCGTGTTCGAGGAGATCACCGGTGGTGCCGATCACATCGTGGTCGGTGGCCGCGAGATCCATTCCCGGGCGTATGTCGCCGGGTTC
Source organism: Acidimicrobiia bacterium (assembly GCA_016650415.1). Taxonomy (GTDB): domain Bacteria; phylum Actinomycetota; class Acidimicrobiia; order IMCC26256; family JAENVU01; genus JAENVU01. Next base: position 11,008 of record JAENVU010000399.1, on the reverse strand, counting down.
AACTTCAAGGGCTCGGATCAACAGCAGATCGTCGGCAAGCTCTCGGGTGGTGAGCGCAACCGGCTGCACCTTGCCAAGGTGTTGACCCAGGGCGGCAACGTGTTGCTGCTCGACGAACCGACCAACGACCTCGACGTCGACACCATGCGCGCGCTCGAAGACGCGCTCCTCGCGTTCGCGGGCTGTGCGGTGGTGATCAGCCACGACCGGTGGTTCCTCGACCGCATCGCGACCCACGTGCTCGCGTTCGAGGGCAACTCGGAAGTGCGGTGGTTCGAGGGCAACTTCTCCGACTACGAGGTCGACCGCCACAAGCGCCTGGGCGCCGAAGCCGACCAACCTCACCGCATCAAGTACAAGCCGCTCGTCCGATGAGTGAAGCGGAGCGGGCACGCGCTTGCAGCCAAGATGCCAGCGGAACGGGGCCCGAGCGGCCCGGCCCGCAGGGCCGAGAGCGGGATTGATGAGTGAAATCGAGCTCACGCCCGAGAAGGTCGTGGCCGGCGGCGAGGCGTTGGCGCGCGATGCCGACGGTCGGGTCGTGCTCGTCGAGGGGGCCATCCCCGGCGAACGCGTGCGGGTCGAGATCCACAACGCGAAGAAGAAGTTCGCGCGCGGCCGGATCGTCGAGGTCCTCGCGGCCTCACCCGATCGGGTCTCACCGCCGTGCCCGCATGTGGCCGCCGGCTGTGGTGGGTGCGACTGGCAGCACATCGAACCGGCGGCGCAACGGCGCTTGCGTCGCGACATCGTCGTCGACGCGCTCGCGCGCCTCGGCAAGATCGACGATGCCGACGGTCTGGTCGCCGAGTCGGTCGCGCTTCCCGACGCGAACTTCCGGACCTCGGTGCGGGTGCTCATGGTCAAGGGCCGCCCCGCGTTCCGCAAGGCGTACTCGCACGATCCGGTCCTCATCGATTCCTGCCTGGTGGCACATCCGCTGATCGAGTCGTTGCTGGCCGACGCGCAGTTCGACGCGGTGAAGGAGGCCGAGATCCGGTGTGGGACCCGTACCGGTGAACGGCTCGTGATCGCGTTCCCCACCACTCGCTACCTCTCCCTGCCCGACGACGTCGTGATGATCGGCGCCGACGACATCGAAGCCGGCAAGACCGCGATGTTCGCGGAGGAAGCCGCCGGTCGCCGTTGGCGGATCTCGGCGACGTCGTTCTTCCAGACCCGCGCCGACGGTGCGGATGCCCTCGCGCAGCTGGTGAAGGACGCGGTGCCGGACGACGCGGAGACGGTCGTCGATCTGTATTGCGGCGTCGGATTGTTCGCCGGGACGGTCGCCCGCAAGGGCCGGAAGGTCATCGCGGTCGAAGGCAACCCGGCCGCGGTCAGGGACGCCAAACACAACCTCGCGTCGGACGACGTGAAGGTCGACCGGGCCGATATCAGCCGCTGGGATGCCGTCCCCGCGGATGTGGTGATCGCCGACCCGAGCCGGGCCGGGCTCGGTGCCGACGTGGTGAGTCATATCGGCGCGACCGACGCCGGTCGGGTGATCATGGTGGCCTGCGACGCGGCCGCCCTGGGCCGGGACGTTCGCCTCCTCACCGAGGCGGGGTACTCGCTGACGAGCGCCACGCCCGTCGATCTCTTCCCTCACACGAGCCACGTCGAGGTCGTCGCGGTTCTCGATCGGTAGGGGACCTCGCGGTACCGTCCCGGCGCCGAAATTTGCAGCCGCGAAAGGGAATCATGGAGCCGACGGAGACGCAGCGGGTCGAAACCGACAGCATGGGCCCGATCCTGGTCGCCCGCGAGCGGTACTGGGGTGCCCAGACCGAGCGGTCGCTGCATCACTTCTCCGTCGCCGACGACCGGATGCCGACCGCGGTCATCCGTGCGATGGCCGTCCTCAAGAAGGCCGCCGCGATCGTCAACCGCGACCTCGGCAAGATGTCCGACGACGTGTGCATGGGGATCGTGGCCGCGGCCGACGAGGTGATTGCGGGAACGCTCGACGATCACTTTCCGCTGTTCGTCTGGCAGACCGGATCGGGGACGCAGACGAACATGAACGTCAACGAGGTCATCTCCAACCGCGCGATCGAGCTCGCGGGTGGGGAGTTGGGCTCGAAGTCGCCGGTCCACCCGAACGACCACGTGAACATGTCGCAATCCTCGAACGACACGTTCCCGACCGCAATGAACATCGCCGCGGTCGAAGAGGTGTTGCAGCGCCTGATCCCGTCGGTGCGCGCGCTGCGCGACGCGCTCGACGCCAAGGCGACCGAGTTCGCCGACATCGTGAAGATCGGCCGCACTCACCTCCAGGACGCGGTGCCGCTCACCCTGGGTCAGGAGTTTTCCGGGTACGTCGCCCAGCTCGATGCCGACCTGGAACGGCTCGAGCAGAGCGTCGGCGGTCTGTACGGTCTCGCCATCGGCGGTACCGCGGTCGGTACCGGGCTCAACACCCATCCCGAGTTCGCGGTCCGGGCGGCGGCGACGATCGCGGAACTCACGGGCCTGCCTTTCGTGTCGGCCGAGAACAAGTTCGCGGCGCTCGCCGCGCACGACGACCTCGTCTACGCGCACGGCGCGGTCAAGACGCTCGCGGTGAGTCTCATGAAGGTGGCCAACGACCTGCGCTGGCTCGGCTCCGGGCCGCGGGCCGGGCTCGGTGAGTTGCTGCTGCCCGAGAACGAGCCGGGGAGTTCGATCATGCCGGGCAAGGTGAACCCCACCCAGTCGGAAGCACTGACGATGTGTTGCATCCAGGTGTTCGCGAACGACACCGCGGTGGGCGTCGCCGGCTCGCAGGGCAACTTCGAACTCAACGTGTTCAAACCCGTCATGATCTTCAACTTCCTGCACTCGGTCGATCTGCTCACCGACTCCTGCCGTAACTTCCGCGAGTTCTGCGTCGAGGGAATCGCGCCGAATCTTCCTCAGATCGCGCAGTACGTGGAGGAGTCCCTGATGGTTGTCACCGCACTCAACCCCGTCATCGGCTACGACCAGGCGGCCGCGATCGCCAAGAAGGCCCACCACGAAGGCACGACCCTGCGCGAGGCGGCGATGGCCCTCGGCACGATCTCGGCCGAGGACTTCGACCGCGTGGTGCGACCCGGAGACATGATCGCCCCGTCCTGACGTTCACCACCTTGCGTCAAGAACCCCCTCGATCGACCGGGTTATTGACGCAAGTTCGGTCAGACTCCGCAGATGGAGTTTTCCGACGCGCACGTCATCGTCACCGGCGGTTCCCAAGGGATCGGGCTCGAGACCGCCCGGTTGATCGCGACCCGGGGTGCCCGGGTGTCGATCGTGGCCCGAACCGAGGAGCGACTCGCGGCGGCCGCCGCGGACATCGAGTCCACGACGGGTCGGCCGGTGAACTGGGTCGGCGCGGATGTGACCGACCCGACCGCGGTCACCGCGGGCATCGGTGAACTCGTGGCCGAGTCGGGACCGTGTGACCTGCTCGTCACCTGCGCCGGCCTGGCCCATCCCGGTTACTTCGACCAACTCGACCTCGACGTGTTCCGCAGCCAGATGGACCTCGTCTACTTCGGCACCCTGCACTCGATCCGAGCCGTCCTCCCCGCGATGGTGGAGCGGGGGAGTGGCGGCCTCGTCGGTGTCTCCTCCGGCGCGGGGCTCGTCGGCGTGTTCGGGTACGGCGCCTACGCCCCCGCGAAATACGCAGTGCGCGGGCTGATGGACACCCTGCGGGCCGAGTACCGCCATCGCGGGCTCTACGTGGCCTGCGCGTTCCCCGGCGACACCTTGACGCCCGGGTTCGAGCACGAGAACACCTTGAAGCCACCCGAATGTGCGGCCGCGTCGGCCGGCATCGCACCCCGGTCGGCCGTCGATGTTGCCCGTGCGATCGTCCGGGGGATCGAGAAGGGCCGATCGCTCATCACCGCCGACCCGACGACCGCGGCCCTGGCCAAAGGCGGCGCGCCGATGATCGCGATCGCCGAGCGGCAGATGGCCGCCGCCGTCCGCAAAGCCACCCGCTGACCCGAACGTGCGTCAAGAACCCCGGCGAAGGCCAGGGTTATTGACGCAAGATCGGTGGGTGGGCGGCGCTTGTATGCTCGCCGGTCTGTCCCCTGGCCCAGGAGCGAACCATGGCGATCTACGACCACCCCGTGAAGGCACTGAACGGCGGAGATGCCTCGCTCGCCGACTACCAGGGCAAGGCGGCCCTCGTCGTCAACGTGGCCTCCAAGTGCGGGCTCACGCCCCAGTACGAAGGCCTCCAGAAGCTCCAGGACACCTACGCCGACCGGGGCTTCACGGTGCTCGGGTTCCCGTGCAACCAGTTCCTCGAGCAGGAACCGGGCACCGCCGATGAGATCCAGGAGTTCTGTTCGGTCAACTACGGCGTGACCTTCCCCCTCTTCGCCAAGATCGACGTCAACGGCGAGCAGCAGGACCCGCTCTACGCCGAGTTGAACCAGGCCGCCGACGTCGCCGACGGCCACACCGGCGACATCCGCTGGAACTTCGAGAAGTTCCTCCTGAGCCCGGCCGGCGAGATCGTGGGCCGGTTCAGCCCGACGGTGGTCCCGGAGGACCCCGACCTGGTCAGCGCCGTCGAAGCCCAACTCCCGGTCTGAATTCTGGGGTCGGGAAACCCGACTCGAAAACTGGGGAATACCGGGGCCCCGTCCGGAGTTGAGTGCTTCACCTTCAACTCTGATCGGAGTCCCCCATGGCTGAACTCGACACGCTTGCTCTTCCGGTCCTTCCCCTGACGGCAGGGGTGGTCCTGCCGGCGACGGTCATCACCCTCACGCTCGACAGCGACGAGGCCAAGGCCGCGGTGGCCAGTGCGGTCGACGGCGACGGTCGCGTGCTGCTCGTGCCCCGGATCGACGGCGCGTACGCCCGCGTCGGCACCGTCGCACAAGTCGAGGAATCGGGCGAACTGCCCAACGGCGTCGTGGCCGCGATCTTGCGCGGCCTCCACCGGGCCCAGCTCGGCGCGGGCGTGGCCGGTACCGGCACCAGCCTGTGGGTCGAGGCGATCGAACTCACCGACCCGCCGGCGTCGCCGGCCACCATCGAAACGGGCAAGGAACTGCGCGGCGTGCTCAACGTGCTCGCCGAGGCCCGTCGGTCGCGACGGCTCCCGGAGCTGCTGCGGACGACCACGGACCCTGCAGCGCTCGCCGATGGATTCGGATCGTGGAGCGATCTGCCGAGCGAGCGCAAGATCGAACTGCTCGAAGCGACCGATCCGGAGCGGCGGGTCGAGCTCGCGCTGAACTTCGCTCGGGACCTGCTCGCCGAGCACCAACTGCACGAGCGCATCCGCCACGAAGTCACCGACGGGATGGAGCGCAACCAGCGTGAGTTCATCCTGCGCCAGCAACTCCAAGCCATCCGCAAGGAGCTGGGCGACGATGAGGAGGACAACGGCGTCGAGGAGTACCGCACCCGGCTCGCGGCCCTCACCGTCGACGATGCCGTCCGGGCGACGATCGCTCGGGAGATCGACAAGCTCGAGCGCACCGGCGCGCAGAACCCCGAACACGGGTGGATCCGCACGTGGCTCGATACCGTGCTCGATCTGCCGTGGGGCGTCCATTCGGACGAGACCCTCGACGTGAACGAGGCGCGGGCCGTGCTCGATGCCGACCACACCGGGCTGGACGACGTCAAGGACCGCATCGTGGAGTACCTGGCGGTGCGCAAGCTGCGCTCCGAGCGCGGGTTCGACGAGCGCCGGTTCGATGCGCGCGGGGACGAGACCCACCAACGCGGTCACGGTCTGATCCTGGCCCTCGTCGGCCCTCCCGGCGTCGGGAAGACATCACTGGGTGAGTCGGTTGCCCGCGCGACGGGCCGGAAGTTCGTGCGGGTCGCCCTGGGCGGCGTGCGGGACGAGGCCGAGATCCGTGGTCACCGCCGTACGTACGTCGGAGCGCTCCCGGGCCGGATCGCTCGCGCGCTCAAGGAGGCCGGGACGATGAACCCGGTGATCCTGCTCGACGAGGTCGACAAGCTGGGTGCCGATTGGCGGGGTGACCCGTCGGCGGCACTGTTGGAAGTGCTGGATCCGGCGCAGAACCACACGTTCCGCGACCACTACCTCGACATCGACCTGGATCTCTCCGGGGTCCTCTTCCTCGCGACCGCCAACGTGGCCGACACCATCCCCGGTCCGCTTCTCGATCGTATGGAGGTCGTGCGGCTCGACGGCTACACCGAGGCGGAGAAGGTCGTCATCGCCCGCGACCACCTGGTGGCGCGCCAACTCGACCGCAACGGGCTGAACCCCGACGAGGTCGTGCTCGACGACGACGCAATCCGCACCGTCGTGACCGGCTACACGCGTGAAGCGGGCGTGCGCTCCCTGGAGCGTGAGATCGGCCGGTTGTTGCGCAAGGTCGCGGCCGGTGTTGCCGTCACCGACGGTGCCGAGCCGATCGTCGTCGACGACGAACTGGTGCGGACCCATCTCGGCCGGCCCAAGTTCCAGGCCGAAGAGATCGCCGATCGCACGGCGGCTCCCGGCGTGGCGACCGGGCTCGCGGTCACCGGTGTGGGTGGCGATGTCCTCTTCGTCGAAGCCACCGCGCTCGATGGTGACCCCGGGCTGCAGCTGACCGGGCAACTCGGTGACGTCATGAAGGAGTCTGCGCACATCGCGCTCTCCTACGTGACTGCGAATGCCGACGCCCTGGGCGTGGATGCGGAACGGCTCAAGACCCGCCGCTTCCACGTGCACGTGCCGGCCGGTGCGATCCCGAAGGACGGACCGTCGGCCGGAGTGACCATGACCACGGCGATGGTCTCGCAGCTGACGCAACGGCCGGTGCGCGGCGATGTGGGGATGACCGGTGAGATCACCCTCCAGGGCCGCGTGCTGCCGATCGGTGGCGTCAAGCAGAAGGTGCTCGCCGCACAGCGGGCCGGACTGACCACCGTCATCCTGCCCAAGCGCAACGGCCCGGATCTCGACGACGTGCCCGAGTCGGTGCGGGAGGTCATGACCTTCCACCTCGCTGAGGACGTCACCCAGGTCCTCGAATGGGCCCTCGAACCGAACCCGAATTGAGGGCTCGAACGACGCCGGACGGTCAGTAGGGTCGGCGGGGTGCTGACTGCTCGTTCGGTGTCCGTATCGCTCGGTGGGTCGGTCGTGCTCGACTGCATCTCGTTGTCGGTCGCGGCCGGCCAGCGGCTCGGAATCGTCGGTCCCAACGGGATCGGCAAGTCCACACTGCTCCGGGTCCTGGCCGGTGACGAACCCGCCGACGATGGTTCGGTGGAACGGGCGCCGGCATCCACTCGGGTGGGTCTGCTTCCGCAGGAACCCGACGCGAGACCGGGAGAATCGCTGCGCGGCTATCTCGCCCGCCGCACCGGGATTACGGCGGCGAGCGATGCGCTCGATCAGCTCACGGAGCGACTGGCCACGGACCCCGGAGCCGTCGGCGAGTACTCCGACGCGCTCGACGCGTTCCTCGCGCTGGGTGGCGACGACTTCGACGCGCGAATCGGTCAAGTGTGTGCCCAAGTCGGGTTACCGGACGACCGGCTCGACGTGGAGATGGTTGCGCTCAGCGGCGGCCAGTTCGCGCGGGCCGCGCTGGCCGCGATCCTGCTGAGTCGATTCGACGTGCTCCTGCTCGACGAACCGACGAACAACCTGGACTTTGCCGGTTTGGCGCAACTCGAACACTTCATCGCGGTCACGCCGGCTGCGATCGTGGTCGTCTCCCACGATCGGGCGTTCCTCGACGCGACCATCGACCGGATTCTCGAGATCGAAGAGTCGTCGCATCGCGGTCGCGAGTTCGCGGGCAACTGGTCGGACTTCGTCGCGGCACGAGATCTCGTCCGCCGGCAGGGCTACGAACGCCACTCGGTGTACGTGGCCCAGCGCGACGCCTTGACCGCTCGGGCCCAGACCCAACGATCTTGGTCCGAGCAGGGCAAGGCCCGGGTCAAACGCAGTGGCGAGCCGGACAAGAACATTCGCGCCTTCAAGACGGCGCGCAGCGAGAAACAGGCGGCCAAGGCGCGGACCACCGAACGGGAGATCGAACGACTCGAGGTGGTCGAGAAGCCGTGGGAGGGCTGGGAACTGGACCTCGACCTGGCCCCGACCGAACGCAGCGGCGATGTGGTGGTGCGCCTCGAACACGCGACGCTCGAACGGGGCACGTTCCGGCTCGGGCCACTCGATCTCGAGATCGGTTGGGGCGAACGAGTCTCGATCCTCGGCCCGAACGGCTGCGGAAAGTCCACGCTCGTGCACGCGCTGCTCGGCGAACTGCCGGTCGCGTCGGGGCATCGATGGATCGGGCCGGGCGTGACGGTCGGCTCGCTCGATCAAGCGCGGGCGCGCTTTGGCGGCGACGCCCCGCTCCTCGGCGAGTTCATCGCCGCCACCGAACTCGACCTGAGCGGAGCCCGATCGTTGTTGGCCAAGTTCGGTCTCGGTGCGGACACCGTCGGGCGTCCCGGTCGGAGCCTCTCGGCGGGGGAGCGCACCCGGGCGCAGCTCGCGGCGCTCATGGCATCGGGGGTGAACTGTCTCGTGCTCGACGAACCGACGAATCACCTGGACCTCCCCGCGATCGAGCAGATCGAACAGGCCTTGGCTCAGTACTCGGGGACGTTGCTCCTCGTGAGCCATGACCGTCGATTCCTCGACGCGGTGACCGTCGACCGGGTGATCGACCTCGGTCCGTGAGTCGCGTGCGCCGCTCGGCGCCGCGCGTCAGTTCGGGGGTTTGATCGATCCACCGCGGCTGCGCTTCGGCAGCAGCGTGTCGAGTGACGCGGTGTCCGGCAGGCTCGACGGCGGTTCTTCCCCGGCTTCGGGTGCTTCCGGTGCCGCGGCCGGCCCCTCGGTCGGCTCGGAGACTGCGGCCGGAGGTGGCGTTGGTGCCGGCGCCGGTGGCGGAGGGGGTGGCGGTGACCGGAGCGCCCGTGGGTACCGGGCCCGGCTCGGATGGTGGCGACGCCGGGGCGGTGGCGGAGGTGGCGGAACGACCTCGGGGACCGGCGGTTCCGGAGTCGCCGGCTCGGGGGACCAGTCCACCGGGGCCAGCGGCTCGGCGGCGGCCGTCACCGGCGCGACCGCGAGCCAAGGATCGGGAGTCGCCGCGGCGTCCTCTGGCGCTGGGGTGAAGACGGCCGGTGCGACCACCGGAGGTTCGGGGCTCGGCGGTTCGGGGGCCGGCGGGGGAGGCGGCGTGACCGCCACGGGGGTGGCGGCCGTCACGGTGATGGCGCCGAGTGGGTGATGGCACGCGACGAAGTGTCGGGGCCGGACCTCGCGCATCATCGGTTCTTCGACACTGCAGACGTCGGTCGCGGCCGGGCACCGGGTCCGGAACCGACAGCCCGAAGGCGGTGAGAGGGGAGATGGAATCTCCCCGCCGACGCCCGCCCGCTCGCTGCTCTCCGCGTCCGGGTCGGGTTCGGGGATCGCGCTCAACAGCGCAGCCGTGTACGGATGCGCCGGTTCCGCGTACAGCGTGTCCGGGTCCGCGAACTCGCAGAGCTTGCCGAGGTAGAGCACGGCGACCTTGTCGCTCACGTTCTTGACGACTGCGAGGTCGTGGGCGATGAAGATCAGCGTGAGGCCATAGCGCTTCTTCATCTCCTCGAGGAGGTTGAGGATCTGCGCTTGCACCGAGACGTCGAGTGCCGAGACGGGCTCGTCGCAAATGATCAGCTTCGGCTCGGTCGCAACCGCGCGTGCGATCGAGATGCGCTGGCATTGTCCACCGGAGAACTCGTGAGGGCGCTTGGGGCCCGCGACGGCGGGATCGATGCCGACGGTGTCGAGGACTTCGTTGACCCGAGCGACGCGGGATTCCTTGTCGCCGATCTTCCAGATGTCGAGGCCTTCACGCACGATGTCGCGCACCCGTCGTCGGGGGTTGAGCGAGGAGATCGGGTCCTGGAAGATCATTTGCAGCTTCGGGCGGGTTTCGCGCAGGAGCGCGCCCGAGAGTTTGGTGAGTTCCTTGCCGTCGAAGGTCACCGAGCCGCTGCGCGCAGTGACGAGCTGCATCACGGCCTTGCCCATCGTCGACTTACCGCAACCGGATTCACCCACGATGCCGAGGGTCTCGCCGGGCAGTACGTCGAGGCTCACGTTCGAGACCGCGTGCACCTTGAGGCCGCGGCGACCGACGGGGAACTCGACGACGAGGTCTTCGATCCGGAGGAGGGCCTCGTCTCGACCACGCAGGTGTGCGGTACCGCTGCCGGCCATCAGGACACTCCCATTGCCAAAGCCGACGCGAGCCCGGCCCGCTGGTTCGATTCGAGTGCGGCGCGGCTCTCCGGGGTACCCACGGGGATCCAGCACCGGAAGGCGTGCCCACCGTCGGCCGCTTCCACGAGTGGCGGATCCTCGGTGTGGCACTTGACCTGCGCGTAGGGGCAGCGAGGCGAGAACTTGCATCCCACCGGGGGGTCGATGATGTCGGGCGGCCTGCCACCGATGGCGGTGAGACGCGTGTGGCTGGGGGCGCCGAGTTTCGGGATCGATCGCATCAACGCTTCGGTGTACGGGTGCGCCATCGAGCGGAACAGGGTGCGGGTGGGTGCGGTCTCGACCACGCGTCCGGCGTACATGACTGCGATGTCGTCGGCCCGGTTCGCCACCACGCCGAGGTCGTGCGTGACCAGGATCATGGCCATGAACCGTTCGCGCTGCTGTTCCTGGAGCAGGTCGAGGATCTGCGCCTGCACGGTCACGTCGAGCGCGGTGGTGGGCTCGTCGGCGAAGAGGAGCTTCGGGCCGCAGGCGATCGCCATCGCGATGACGACCCGTTGACGCATGCCGCCCGACATCTGGTGGGGGTACTCGGTGAGGCGCCGCTCGGCCTCGGGAATCCCGACCGACTGCAGCAGCGCCAGGGCGAGTTCCTTGGCGTAGTCCTTCGTGATGTCGAGGTGTTGGCGGAGGACCTCGGTGATCTGGTTCCCGATCTTCATGACCGGGTTCAGCGACGTCATCGGGTCCTGGAACACCATGGCCATCTGCGCGCCCCATAGGGAACGGAGT
>JAENVU010000398.1 GCA_016650415.1 Acidimicrobiia bacterium | reverse complement strand
GGCGGCATCGATCGACTCACGGGCCAGTACCGGCGCGTCGCGCCCGGTGCCGCCCTGGCGGTCGTCGCGCGTGATCGACTCCTCGTGGTACTCGTCCTCCACGTTGACGGTCCAGACGTCGTGATGGGCACCGAGGATGTTCTCGACCGAGAGCATCGCGGTGAGCATCGAGTGATCTTGGTTGTTGTACTTGTGCATGCCGTTGCGGCCGGTCGGCATGACGTTGGGGCAGTTGGCGGCAATCCAGGCCCGCAAGACCGCGACGTTGGCCTGGTAATGCTCGTCGTACACGGGATAGGCCTTGGGCATCCGCACCACGTACGCGGTCTCGACCTTGGAACTGTCGGCCAGACCGAGGTGTTCGACTTCCGCCTTGGCCTGGACGATGAGGTCGTCGTCGGCCTTGGTCCACATGTCGTCGCCCTCGTTGACGAAGAACTCGAGGCCGAGGCAGGTCCGACCCTCCTTGACGAGGTACGGCGACCACGACCCGAAGTTCTGGATCCGTCCCACCTTCACGGCCGGGTCGTGGATGTAGATCCAGTTGTCGGGGAACGAGAACTCCTGGGGCACCACCAGTGCCACGGTCATGAAGTCCCGGTAGGTGAGGCCCTCGGCCGCGGCGCGCACGTCGTCCGGCGCCGGTGGGTCCATGGCCCGGATCAACGAACGGAACGGCATCGACGAGATGACGTCGTCGCACGGGAAGCTCCGCTCCTCACCGTCGACCAGGGCCACGACTTCGTACGCCGCGCCGTCGCGGTGGGAGACGCGGATCACCTTCGCGTCGAAGATCAGCTCGCTCCCCCGTTCGGTCACGATCTCCGCGGCGCGCTCCCACATCTGACCGGGCCCGTACTTGGGATAGTTGAACGACTCGATGAGCGAGGTGACCTGTTCGCCTTTGCTCTTGCGCGCTTTCCACCACTTCGGCGTCATCGCGTCGCCGATCGCGGTCATCAGCGACATTCCCTTCGAGCGCTGAGCACCGAAGTCGGCCGACATCTCCTTCGTGGGCACACCCCACACCTTCTCGTTGTACCGGCGGAAGAAGTGTTCGTAGAGCCGCCAGCCGAACTGGCTGACGTAGAAGCCCTCGAGGTTGCTGGTGTCCTCCGGCGGTCGCACCTTCGCCCAGCCGTAGGAGGCGACACAACGGACGGCCTCGATCGGACCCAGGTTCCCGAGCGCGTTCAGCGGCTTCAGCGGGTAGTCGTAGAGCTTGCCCCGGTAGAGGATCCGGGACATCCGGGGTCGCTGGAGGAACTCGTCCTTCCCGAGGATCTCGAACCAGAGGTCGTCGACGTCCCGAACCTTGGTGAAGAAGCGGTGGCCACCGATGTCGAAGCGCCACCCGTCTCGTTCGACGGTGCGGCTGATGCCGCCGACGATGTCGTCGGCTTCGAGGATCGTGGCCCGTTTCCCACTCTTGGAGAGTTGGTAGGCCGCGGTCAAGCCCGCGGGCCCGGCCCCGATGATGACCACCGCCGGATCGGCCGGGGCGGACATGTCGGGCTGGGTCATCACTTCCTCCGGGATACTGCGACAGGTTTCAGAGCGACTGAGGATGGTACTCCCGGGGGCTGAGCGAGCCAGCGACGCTTGCCGTTCTCGACCACCCGTTTCAAGGTGTCGATGGGCGTCAGTACCTCGATCCGGTCTCCGGTGAGGAGATAATGGACGTCCCGACGCATGACCGGATCGGCGGCGGCGGCCTCGGCAGTGGCCCCGCGACCCTGGCCGATGTGGACCGTTCCCCGACCCTGGGGCAGCGTGGCGGCGTCGAGGAGTACCGACTCGCCGAACGCGGACACGGTCCCGTCGGCCATCCGGACGAATCCGGTCAGCGCGGCCCGCTCCGCATCTCCCGGTCGGGTGGTGATCCCGATCTCGACGGCCTCACCGCGTACGACCCGGATCGGCACCATCCTGATCGTCGGTGTCTCGGGATGGTCGTTGGGGACCTGGCCGTCCGGCGGCAGCGAGGTCTGCTGGAGGAACGCCCGTCGGTCGGGGTGCGCGGCCATGAGATCGAGATTGGCCGCGCCTCGATCGGTCGCGTAGAGGACCGAACCGTCGAGGTCCGGTGGGTTCGCGGCGTACGGATTCAGGAACATCAGGTAGTCGCCGGAACGCCAGAGGAACACCAGTGAATGCTGGGGGGCGTGGTCCGAGCTTCGCTTCCACGGGAGCTGGGCCACACTGATCTTGCGGTTCACCAGTATCCGATTCACGCCGACAGGCACCGTCGCGACCGCCATCGCGACGATCAGTCCGATTGCCAGCCGCCGCCGGGTCTGCAGGAGCTCGAGGAGCTCGCGGAGTCCGGCGATCGTCAGCACGGCAAACAGGGGGATGTAGTAGATCGGCCCACTCAGCGGCATCGTCACTGACGAGACGTACATGCCCCAGAACCAGACGTACCCGATCGGGAACACCAGACCGATCGCCATCAGCACCTGCGCGCCCAGTTCCCGGCGCCGCCGCCCGAGCCCCCACACTGCGATCGCCGCGAGGACGTAGCTGCCCGTCATGAAGATCGGCAGGAGCACCCCTTGCTTCACCGAACTCCGCAGCGCCTGACCGGGCGTGTAGTTCGCGGTGTGGAACGTGGGCATGATGCGGCGCTTGCCGAAGCCGAACGTGTCGAGGGGGTCGGCTGCGGTAATCGGGAACTGGCCGAATGCACCGGTGACGTGGCGGTTGTACAACAGCGTCGCCACGAGCAGCGGCAGAAATCCGATCCCGACTGCACCCGCGGCTCGCAGCACCGTTCGGAACTCCCGGCGCCGGGACCACGCCAAGGGTGCGAGCACTGCGAGCCCCCAGAGGACCGCGTCGTACGGACGGGTCATGAAGATCCAGCCGAGGAGAACGCCCGCCCCGATCATCCGGCCGTGCCGACCGGTCCGCAGTCCCGACATCAGCGCCGTCGCGAAGAGGAGACCCAAACCCAGGGTGAACAGGTACCCGAGGTGAATACCGCTCTGGATGACGACGATCGGCGACACGAGCATCGCCGCGCCGGCGATCCGGGCCAGGATCTCGTCGCTGGTCGCTTCCCGGGCCAGGAGGTAGGTGCCGACCACCGTGAGTGCGGTGCCGAACGCCAGCGCAGCATCGGGTGAACCGAACACGACATCGCCGGCCAGCAGGACGAGCGGCCAGCCGAGCGTGTACTGCGAGAAGAACGAATGGTCCCGGACTCCGGCCAGCCAGGGATGGAACGCCGCCGGGAATCCACCGGTCGTGCTCGTGAACTGGCCGGCCCGCAGACCGGCGACCTGCCAGAGATACACCGCTTCGTCGCGGTTCCAGGAGAAGGCCGGGTACACGAGATGGCGCGAAAGCAATGAGACTGCGATGGCCATGAGCCCCAACACGGCTATCGGCCAGAAAGTGCGGGCTGGCGCACGCGTGTTCAGCACCGCAGGGAATGTACCGGGCCCGTCGCTCCCGGTCCGGAACCGCCGACCGCCCGAGGCAGATCACCCACTACCATCGCCCTTCGCATGGCGCAGACCGCGACCCGAGCGCCTCGGGGCCCCGCTCGCCGACCCGCACCCGAAGTCCTCGGCGCGATCGTTCTCGCGTATCTACCGTTCTTCCTCTCCTCCCCCGGCCGGCTGAGCAGCGACACCAAGCAATACCTCTACCTCGATCCCGGTCGATTCCTCACCCGCGTCCCGTGGCTCTGGGATCCCCACGTGGCGGCGGGCACCGTGCCCCACCAACACATCGGATACCTGTTCCCGATGGGCCCGTTCTTCTGGCTGAGCCAACAACTCGGCCTCGCCGATTGGGTCGCCCAGCGGGTGTGGCTCGGATCGATCTCTCTCCTTGCCGTGCTCGGCGCGCGGTGGCTCTTCCTGCGATTGGGACTCTCGCGTACGGGGGCCGCCGTCGCCGCGTTGGTGTACGTCCTGTCCCCGTATCAACTATCGTTCACCGCCCGCATGTCGGTCCTGCTCCTCCCCTGGGCTGCGCTCCCATGGGTCATCGGGCTGACGATCCGAGCGGCCCGTCGCGGCGGCTGGCGGGACCCCGCGGCGATCGCACTGATCGTGCTGACGATCGGCGGCGTGAACGCCTCCGCCCTGCTCCTCATGGCGGTCGGGCCGGCACTCTGGCTCGCGATGGAACTCGGCGGCGGCCGGGATCGCGCCCGGGCCGCGGTCGGTGTCGCACTGCGGGTGGGTCTCCTGAGTGGACTGGTCTCGCTGTGGTGGCTGGCCGGGCTCTGGGCCCAAGCCAGCTTCG
The DNA here is from genome assembly GCA_016650415.1 of Acidimicrobiia bacterium. Lineage (GTDB taxonomy): Bacteria > Actinomycetota > Acidimicrobiia > IMCC26256 > JAENVU01 > JAENVU01. The sequence continues at coordinate 10,044 of JAENVU010000398.1, read as the reverse complement.
GCCTCCCCGTGCTCCAACTCACCGAGAACGTCCGAACCATCTCCACCGCCTCGGCGCCGGGCGACCTCCTGCGGGGGCTGGGGAACTGGTTCTTCTACGGCTATGACCGCGGTGGATTCTCGCTGGTGCAAACGTCGGCCTACGTCTCCGAGCGGATCGTGGTCGTGGCGAGCTTCGCGATCCCGGCGCTGGCGCTCGCGTCCGGTGCCCTCGTTCGATGGCGTCATCGCGCGTTCTTCGCCGCGTGCATCGTGGTCGGCACCGTCGTGGGCGTGGGCGCGTGGCCGTTCGACGACACGACGGCCTACGGCCGCCTGTGGCGCGCCTTCACCGACCAGTCGTCGCTTGGGCTCGCGCTGCGCAACACCCCCCGGGTCGTGCCCGTGGTCGTGCTCGGCGTCGCCGGCCTCATCGGTGCCGCCATTACGTCGATCCGGGTCCCGCGCGTTCGGCTCGTGGCCCTGGCAACGGTGGTCGGGCTCGTCGTGGCCGCATTCCTCCCGGTCTGGCGACATGGCTATTTCACCCCGGGCACCGAACGCCCCGAATCGATACCCGGCTATTGGACGCGTGCGATCAGCGCGCTGGACCGGGAGTCGCACCGGACCCGGATTCTCGAAATCCCCGGGTCGAGCTTCGCGACCTACCAATGGGGAAACACCGTCGAGCCGATCACTCCGGGTCTGACCGATCGACCGTATCTGGCCCGGGAGGTCCTTCCGTACGGATCGCCCGAGTCGGTGAACCTCCTCGACGCCTTCGACCGACGGCTCCAGAACGGAAGCTTCGAACCCAACTCCCTCGCACCGATCGCCCGGATCTTCGGGGTCGGAACGATCGCGCTCCGCAGCGACCTCGCGTACGAGCGATCCGGCGGGCCGCACTCACGCGAGGTGTGGAGCGCACTCACACAACCCCGCGCACCCGGACTGGGCGAGCCCTTCTCCTTCGGACCGGTCGTGCCCCCCATCGCCGCGGCCCGTGACGCCACCGATCTCCGTGCGAACGCCACCGCCGACGATCCCCCAGCGGTCTCCATCTTCCCGGTGGAGGATCCGCTGCCGATCGTCCGGACTGCATCCGACGCCGACCCGATCGTCATGGCCGGAGACGGTGACGGCATCGTCGATCTCGCGGCCGCCGGGCTCATCACCGGGCAGGAACGCATCCTCGAACTGGCGGCCGAATCCACGCGCTCGCTTCGGCATGCGCTCGACACCGGGGCCCACCTCGTCCTCACCGACACCAACCGGCGTCGGGTGACGAGCTTCTTCTCGTCGATCCGGGATACCAAAGGGGCCACCGAACGAGCGGGCCAGACCACTCACGACGTCAACGGCTACGACGAGCACCTCGATCCCTTTTCCGATTCATCGGATCGCGCTCATACCGTCGTCGAACAAGGCGGCGGCCGGGTCGACGCCAGCGCCGACGGCGGCGCGGATCGCCCCGAAGATCGCGCGGCCCGGGCGTTCGACGGCGACGTCCGTACTGCCTGGCGGGTCGGGGGGATCGATCCCTCCGGTGAGTGGATCCGGATCCGACCTGCGCATCCGGTCACCGCAAGCGGGGTCACCGTCGTCCAGCCGCAGGGGCTCCCTCGCGACCGGTGGGTCACCAAGGTCGAGGTCACGGTGAACCACACCACGTCGGTCACGGCCACGCTGGGCCCGCAATCGTTCGCTCCCGGCGGTCAACGGATTCCCTTCCCGGCGGCGAGCGTGCGATCGCTGCGCGCCACGATCCTCGAGACGCGCGTACCGCCATTCGATCCGGTCTTCGCGAACGCCGTCGGTTTCGCCGAGATCCGACTCGGCGACGTCCAGGTCCACGAAACCGTGCGGCTCCCGACCGATCTCGAGCAACGCGTGGGCGCAGCCGCGTCGCAGCACTCGCTCAGCATTCTCATGACCCGCCTGCGTCAGGACACCGGCACCGAGGGCCGCCAGGACGAGGAACTCAACCTCGATCGCCGCTTCGTCACCCCGAACGCTCGGGACTATGCACTGCGGGGAACCGTGCGGATCAACCCGGACGCCGGTGACGCCGCGCTCGACGATCTGCTGGCGACCGCACCACCGGGCGTCACCTACGAAGCGTCGAGCCATCTGAGCGGCAGCGCCGACGGGCGCGCGTCTCGGGGCTTCACCGCGACCACCGACACCGCCTGGACCTCGGCCTACGGCCCGCAAGCCGGTCAGTGGATCGAGGTCACCCTGCCCCAGCCGATCGCGGTCGACCACATCACCGCGTCCGTGGTGACCGATCGGTGGCACTCCACCCCGACCGCCCTCACCGTGAGTGCCGACGGTGTCGACATCGGATCGACGCCGGTCACCGCCTCCACAACCGGCCGTGATGCGGAGCGGCCCGTCGCGACATCGGTGACCGTGGCCACGACACCGACCCGGGCGCGCACCGTTCGGCTGACCGTCACCGACACCGCTCCCCCGCCCGGCGAGCCCCCTTCACCGGCTCGGATCCCACCGGTGTCGCTGGCCGACATCCAGGTCGCGCCGAGCGCAGTCGCTCCGACCCAGGCCGTGATCGACGGGACGTGCCGATCGAACACCCTCCGGATCGACGGACGTGCGGTTCCCGTCCAGATCGAGACGAACGTTTCCGATCAGCGCGACGGTATGGCGCTGGCGCCGTGCCGTCCCGGGATCTCACTCGACGCCGGGAGCCACCGCGTGTCGACGACACGCGGTTGGGACACCGGTCTCGATGTCGATCGAATCGTCCTCGATTCCACGAGTGCGAACAATGCGGCCCCGGGTCGGCTCCTCGTGCCGAACCCGCCGGCGTCCGAACCAGTGCGCGTCCACCGAGCCGGCCCCGATCACGTCACCGCAACCGTCGACTCTGACGGTACGCCGTTCTGGTTCGTCTTCGGCGAGAGTCGGAACGATGGATGGCACGCGACGGTCGACGGCCGCTCCGTCGGTGCATCCTCCCTCGTCAACGGATACGCCAACGCGTGGCGGGTGCAGCCCCGAAGGGCCGGCCCCGTGACGATCACCTTGACCTGGGCACCGCAGCGGACCGTCTGGTGGGGTATCGGCCTGTCACTCGCCGGAGTCCTGCTGTGTCTCGCCCTCGTGCCGTGGCGTCGCGGACGGACGCGATCGATCGACGCCGCGGAACCACCGAGCCAGACTCCGATCTTCCAACGGTTCGCCACGGTCCGGCTCGAATCCATTCCGCTGACGCTCACCTGGATGGTGGCCACCTTCCTGGTGACCGCGTTCGTCTCACGAGTCGCGATCGGCGTGGTTGCCGCGATCGGTGTCGCCGTCGCCCGACGGTTCCCGCGGTCGATCGCGCTCATCGGAATCGGCGCCGGCGGACTCGTGCTCCTGAGCCGTATCGGTCACCGTCCGGAACTTGGGTGGTTGGCGCTCGCCCTGTTCGCCGTCGCCGCGATCACGAACCCCGAACCGTCGGGCGACCTGGAAGGGCAAGCCCCGGGCGAACCGGAACGGTCATCCCCGGTCGGGGCGGACACTCCGGGCCCGCCGGTCGAGCACTAGGCCGATCACGGCGTTCGCGCCGAGCACCACGATTGCGATCCAGCCGAGCGTGCGCGCCCGGCTGAACAGCGTCGGCCACTCGAAGATCGGCGGCAGATGATGGCGCGCCTGCCGGAACGCGATGTAGCCACCCGCCACCGCAATGGTCAGCGCGGGCACGAGGTCGAGTAGGCGACGAATGCGCCGGTCTCGCATCGCGCCCAGGGCCACCACGCCCAGAACGATGCCGATCACGGGGCGGACCACGATGGCGCCCGCACCGCCGATGATCGCCGCAGTCACCGCTGAGGTGACCCAGCCGGGAAGCCGCGACGGCGCCGGGCGATCGAGCGTCGGCGCGCCACCGACCTCCAGGATCAACGCGCGGAGGTCGACCCGCCGCGAGCGGGTGTGGGAGAACACGACGATGCCGAGGCACACCATGATTGCGACCACCGACAGCGCGATCGACCGCTGCACCGTGCGCTCGGGAACCCATTCGAGGTCGATCGAGAGCGTCGGCGCGTCGGGCGTGATCAACCAGCCGTTGGCGTAGCCGTCGACCAGCGTCGACGGTCCGAGATCCTTCCCGTCCACGCTGGCATGCCAGCCGGCGTTGTCACTCTGGCCGAGCACGAACCAGAAGGGAGTCGTGGCGCCGGCGACTTCGGCCGTCGTTCGGACGCGTCCCGATCGGAGGACCTTGACGGCCGGGGCACCGACAGCCGGATCGGTAGTCACCGACCCGTCCACGGCCAGCCCGTCGCTCGCAGCGCCGTTCGCACTACTGGACCACACCAACCGATCGACGACCACGCCCGTTGCCGCTCCCGTCGCCCCGATCACCTGGTGGTCACCGGCCGCCAGCTGGATCCCGACCGGAGCCGCGTGATCGGTGCAGATGGCGAGGTGCAGTGGCCGCAAGGCCACCGCGTCGGCCGTCGATCCGACGATCGCCGCCGGTACGGGTCGGCCGTCCACGCTGATGAGGTCGTCGCGGCATGTCACCGGCATCGCCGCCGGCGGCCTCACCGCCGCCAATCCGGGGATGCGGAGTTCCGCGATGGCGGCCGGGGTCTGCACATCACAGCCGCAGTCGTACTCCCGGGTGAGCACGGGTCGGACCTTGGTGATCCGAATGTCGAGTTCCCGACCGGACACCGCAGGGAACGTGGCGGTCACGGGGACCGTCGCGTTCGGTGTCGCGAGGTCGGGCGGCACGTCGAGCGTGACCGCTCGGCGCTCACCTCGAGCGGTGCGGATCTCGAGCGCGGTCGGAACACTGTGGCGGCCGTCGGCCACGAGATCGAGCGCCAGATGGTCGAGAGTCCGCACCGCACCGAAGTCGAGGTGGACCGACGACCCGACCGCCGTCTTGAACGGTGTTGTCCAGGCGGTCGCCGGATCGTGGTCGAGCGCAGCCGATGCGCGGACCGCCGGGGCACCGAGCAACCGAGCCGAGGACGTCGCCACGACCGGTCCGCGGTATCCGAGGGTCCGGTCGATGGCCGCGTCGTCGCGGTCGCGGGCGAGGCGAACATCGGCGGCGACGGCGAACGATCGCTCGGTCGGGACCGTGAACCCCCGGACCAGCGCGCCCTCGGGATCCACCCGGGCGGGAATCGGCGTGACCCGGTCCCGGTTCATCAACAGCACCAGGGGCCGGGTCGCCGATGCGGCGCCCGCGATGCGCAGAAGGTCCTTCGGCATCTCGACGACTTCCTGGACCCGAACCGGCTGGCCGGCCGCATCGGTCAGGCGGATCTCGCCGAACCCGACCGGGCTCAGCCCGCCGAAGATGATCTGCTCGCCGACGTTGGTCCCGCGCACCTCGATCTCGAAGGTCGAGAAGGTACGACGCGGGAATCGAATCGTCTCCCCGGCCTCGGTGCGCGACGTCCGACCGAGCCTGATCGGGGTGTCGTGGCCACCGTCGAACCGGAGGGTCGCGTCGGTGATGAAGCGGTCGTTCGGCGCGGTCAGCACCTGCACCAGGTTGACGTGATCGGTCGTGATGCGGTGATCGAGCGTGATGCGGATCCGCTTGCCCTTCACCTCGTCGAACTGGCCGACGCGCCACGAGGTGAACGGGTCACTGTCGAAGGCTCGCGCCGGACGATCCTCGGGCGTGTAGCTGATCGCGTTTCCGTAGCTGTCGGCGCGAACACTGCGCGCCCCGACCAGACGCGTGATCGTCTGCGCGTCCGGCGCGGCGTCGGGGAAGAGATCGAGCCGGGAATCCGACTCGTCCCGGCGCAGCGGATGACTTCCGGGCCCTTCGGTGAACCCGGCCGTCTCGGTCAGGCTGCTCCATCTCCGGCCCCGATCACGATTGCTGTCGGTCACGACGAGGGTCGCATCGCGGGCGATCTCGCGTCGGAGTCCCCGAGCGTCGCTCCCGTACGAGCCCGAGTACAGCAACGCAGTACCGGCATCGATCAGCCCGATCTCGGCGGCGTCGACGACCCCCTCGCCGTCGCCCGCCATGATCACCGGCCGCGCGGCCGGCGCGGTCCGCATGATGGGCGTCGGTTGCTTGACGTCGTAGACCGAGACGGGTGGTGGAACCGCGAGGACACCCGGTTCGAGGATCGCTTGCTCGTCGAGGAAGGGGAACTCCGTGCTCTGCGTGGACGTCGCCTTCCCGAACGACACCGGATCGCGCAGACCCGTCGGCGTCGGCGTGAACAGCACCGAGGTGAACTGGGGTCGGAGCAGCCGGTAGCGCTCGAACTGAATGTCGTTGCGCAGCGTGATGGCCCCGACCCCCATCAGCCGCGCCAGGGGCGCGATCGCGTCCGGAGTCAGTTGGCGTTCCTGGAGGCGCAGGTCGAACGCGTTCAGCAGGTTCGCCGATGCCGGTGACCCGTACGGGATGACCTCGCGCGCCACATACGGCCGATCGATGATCCCCGGAGTGATCGGATCGACCGTCTGTCCCCACCGGTAGGACCCGAAGTCCGAGCCCGGGACTTCGAGCACGCGGGTGTCGGGCCCGGCGCCGTCGAGATACTGCGCGGCCTGCTTCCAGTACGTCGGGATCTCCTCCGGCCGCTGGAGGTTGTCGCCGTAGAAGCCACCGGTCCAGAGCGCGGGCAGGTTGAGGAACAACAGGACTCCGACGAGGAGTGGGATGGCGACGGCGACCCGCGGACGAGACCACGTGGCGGCGCGCGCGACGAGCGCCGTCACCCCCGCGCCGATCAACGCCGCGAGTCCGAGCACCACCAACGGAACCGCGCGTCCCGTCGAACGCAGCGCGAACGCAATCGACGACTCCTGGGAGAGGCGCTTGAACGCTCCACCGAGCGGCGTCGGGGATGCGTACGGGTGGGCACCGACGGCCACCACGGCACCCACCACGATCACGAGCATGAAATAGGTGCGGTGGCGCCACCGCACCAACGCCGCAGACAGGAACGCGAGGGTCGGAATCGCGTAGGACACGAGGATCAACGCCGGGTGCTGCGTGTACCCGGTGCTGGCCTCGATCCAGGGGCCCAGCCGGTCGCGGCCGTAGAAGAACCAGTACCCGAGGCCCCGCAGCACTTCGTTCGGCAGCGTGGTCCGCGAGACCACGCTCATCGTCTCGGTGTACTTGAGGATGTTGAGCCCGTAGGCACCTTGGGCCCACAGTCCCGATATCCACCACGCCGATGCGAGCAGCGTGAGGACGCCGATCTTTCCGACGATGCTCAGCACCCGACGCCAGTCGACCTCGCGATCGACGAACAGCGCGTACGGGATCCACAGGACGGGCGCCAGCCCGGCAAAGACCAGCGCGGTCAGGTTCACGCTGCCGATCACCTGGATGAGGAGGGCGAAGAGTGCGGCGTGACGCCACCCACCCCGACGCAGGCCCCGAATCAGGAAGGCCAGCATCCAGGGCAACCCCGCCCAGGGCAACAACAACACCGACAAGCGCGCGGCGTACTCGAGCCAGTACGGACTCAACACGAAGACCAGGGCACCAACCGGTGCGCCGGCCCCCCGGAGATCGAGCGTGCGGAACAGGTAGAGCATGCCGAGCCCGGCCGCGAACAGGATCGAGCCGAGCCAGATCCGTTGCGCGACCCAATCCGGCACCCCGAGATGTTCCATCGCCCAGTAGTACGGGCCCATCGGGAACAGGTATCCGATGTTCTGATGGGTGACGGTGCCCATGCCGATGTTGGCGTCCCACATCGCCCACGCGCGGCTCAGCACCCGACCCGGATCGAGATAGAGGTACTGCTTGGTATCGGCGACGACCCGCCCGGTGTGTGCGAGCAGCACCGGGATGTAGGCCAGCGCTGCCAGGAGCGCGTACCCGATGCGCCGTTCACGTTCCGACGAGCGTCGGATTCGCAGACTGGTGTCCGACCCGCTCACGGGTCGAATCTCCGGACCTCGACCGTGTCGCCATCGGGACCATCGAACGATCGCACCACATCAAAGGGGGTGCGCGTGCGGCCCAGGGCATTCACCACTGCCTCGCACTTCGTTCCGAACGTTCGGTAGCCCGGGGACCACACCAGCCACACTCGGCCGGTCCCGGCCCGGTCCCCGACCTGGCGCGCGAACCGACCCGGGACTGCCGCGTCGTTCCGCTCGGCGTAGTCGGTCCAGTCGACGAAGCGCGGCGAGGCCAGATCCGGGAAGGTGAACTGACGGGTCGTGTCGGGCAACAACCGGGCGGTGCTGGGCCCCAACTGATCCGGGCAGTACGCGATCACGTCGGTCGGCTGGAGGTCCGCCCGCAGCATCGAGGCGACCGCGCCGGAGGGCGTACGGACGTGGCGCGCCGCTCGGATTCCGCCGAGGAGCCCGAGTCCCGCCAGCGCGATCAGGATGGCGACGCGCAGGCGAAGGTCGCCGATGGTCGCAACACCCACCGCGACCGCCAACGCGATGCAGGGAAAGACCACGGCGGCATAGCGATCCTGGAAGCCGACGCCCGCAAGCCAGGAACCGACGATCCCGACGGCGAACGTGCCCAGACCGACGACGATCACCGTGAGGGCCGCTCCCGATGTGGGCGACTCCGAGCGCTTCGCACCGACGACCACCATCGCGATGACGAGTACGAGCAATGCGCTCAGGGCGGCGATCTGCGGCCACCCTTCCGGATTCCGCCCGCCACCGAAGGCCACCATCGCCTTCACCGCCCCGGCGACCGGCGAGGTCGCCGTATCCCACGGGGTTCCGGTGTGGGCCAGTTGGCGACGGAATGTCGGCAGCCAGGGGAGGAAGATGGCGCATCCGACGAGCACCGCGACCAGCAGTCGGCGCGCCGGACGGAGGTGCCGCCACGTGCCGAGGGCGAGTCCCACCAGCACGACCCCGACCATGAAGAACGACCAGTACTGCGTCAGGAGCAGCGCGCCGGTGACGAGCGCGATCCCCGCCAGCCGGACGGGCGTCGGCCTGCGCCAGGCGTCGATCCCCAGGATCACCCCGAGGAGCACCAGGACCATGGTGAGCGAGTACATCCGAGCTTCGGTCGAGTAATGAATCGCGTAGGGGGACACCGCCACCACGATCATGGCGGTGAATCCCATCCAGCGTTGCTCGGTGCGATCACGGCCGAGCCGGGTACCGGCGATGAAGGCCAGGCCGACCGCAATCACGCCGAAGGCGCCCGACAGCGAACGCACGGCGAACGAGCTCGTGCCGAAGACGCCGATCCAACCGTGCAGCAACACGTAGTAGAGCGGAGGCGCTCCGTCACGCAGGAGCGCGCCGCGGAGCTGGTCCAGCGGCAGCTGGGCGATGTTGACCGTGAGGGCTTCGTCGAGCCACAGATCGGGTTGGGCGACGAACCGCAGACCGGCCGCGGCGGCCAGACCGACGACGACCACCACGCCGAACACCAGCCGAAGGCTCCGAGGGGCTTCGGCCGATGGCGGGTTCGAGGGTTGGGCGCCGGCGAGTGCCGAGTCAAGGTCGTTCATGCGGGTTCCGCAGCGTACCGGGCGGTCTGCCGGCGCCGATGCCGTACGCGACGCGTGGCCGCTCAGGGGTGGACGTTCGGAGCGACCTCGGCGGCAAACCGTTCGAGACTCTCGCTGCTCGGGTAGTCCCGGAACCAGAGCACGAACTCGGAGCACCCCGCGTCGACGAACCCCTGCACCTTCTCGGTGACCTGGGCGGCGGTCCCGACGAAGTTGTCGCGGACATATTCGTCGGGATCGCCCCGGCCCCAGAGCGAACCACCCTCGGGCGAGTCCATCCAGGCGGCGAGGTCGGCCTCGGTCTCGAAGAGCCGGCAATCGGGCCCGTGCGTGCGCACGATCGTGTCGAAGTCCCGTCCGAGCTCCGCGCAGTGTCCGGCCAGCACCTCCGACTTGTGGATGAACGCATCCAGACCGACCTGCCAGTTCGTCGCGTCGGCGTGCTTCGCCGCAATACCCAAGGTGACCCGTTCTCCCCCGCCGCCGACCCAGATCGGCGGTCGCGGTTTCCGAATGGGCTTGGGGTCACAGAACGCGCCGTCGAACCGGAAATGCTCGCCGGCAACATCGACGGTGTCCTCCGACCAAAGCCGCGGGAT
>JAENVU010000397.1 GCA_016650415.1 Acidimicrobiia bacterium | reverse complement strand
GTGGACGCGCACGTCGTACGCGTGTGCCCGGTGCCCGCGGACCTCGAGTCGGTGATGGCGCGCGGCAGCGAGGAGCCTGCGACTGTCGACGTCGAACCGGTGTGGAATCGCGCGGTCGGCGTCTACCGCTCAGGGGTGCACCCGGCCATCCAGCTCTGTGTCGTGCACCAGGGTCGAATCGTGCTCGACCGCTCGATCGGTCACGCACGCGGCGTTGCCCCCGGCGGATCACTCGACGCACCGGGAGTGGTCCCACTCACACCCGAGACACCGATGAACCTCTTCTCCGCCGCCAAGGCACTCACCGCGATGGTGATGCATCTTCTCGAGGAGCGCGGTGCGATCGAGCTCGACGCGCCGGTCAGTCGGTACGTCCCGGGCTTCGAGCGTCACGGTAAGGGGGCGATCACGCTGCGGCACGTCCTGACCCACCGTGCGGGCATCCCGTCGCTCCCGGCCGAAGTGTTTGCCCTGGACCTCCTGTCGGACCCGGAGCGGGTGGAGGCGGTGTTGTGCGACTTGCACCCGCGGACCGGTCCGACCCGCGCTCCCGCGTACCACGCGCTCAGCGGCGGGTTCGTCATGGACGCGGTCGCGCGCCGGGCGACCGGGCGGGGAGTCCGGGAGATCCTGACGACCGAGGTCAAGGAGCCACTCGGTCTGCGTTGGTTCGACTTTGGCCTGACGGGCAGCGAGGCCGAGCGGGTGGTGAGCAACGTCTGCACCGGCGTCCCGTTGGTGCCGCCGCTTTCGCTGATCATGCGCCGATTGATCGGCATCGGCTGGGACGACGCGGTCCGGCTCACGAACGATCCGCGCTACGTGAGCGGGGTGGTGCCGTCGGGGAACGGCCTGGTGACGGCGCGCGACGTCGCGACATTCTACCAGTGCCTGCTCGCGGGTGGAACCGCCCAGGGGGTGCGCGTCTTCGAGCCCGAGACGATCCGGCGCGCGGTGCGCGCCGACCAGCCGCGCGCGTCGATCGACCGGATGATCGGTATCCCCATGCGGTACGGCACGGGCTTCATGCTCGGCACCCGAACGCTGAGCCTGTTCGGGTGGAACCATCCGCAGGCGTTCGGTCATGTCGGCCTCGCGAACTCCTTCACGTGGGCTGATCCTGAGCGCGATCTCGCGGTCGCGCTCATCACGAATGGCAAGGCGGTGATCGGTACCCATCTGCCCGCGCTCGTTCAGCTGATCGCTGAGATCCACCGCACGTTTCCGGTGGTCGCGGCGGGTTAGCCCAGCGCTTTGGTGGCGACTTCGCCGAGGAGTTCGACGCGGCCGGGGATCCAGCCGTTGGCCGGGGCCGAGACGGTGATGCCGTCGAGACCCATGGCGAGGACGGTGCTGAGTCGCTCGCCGACTTCGTCGGGGTCGCCGAGCACGACCATGCCTTCGATCATCGTTCGGAACTCGGGGTCGCCGTTGCGCAGATCGATGTTGCGGATCGCCAGCGCATCGGCGAACTCGTTGAACGCCTGCTCGTGCGTCTCTGCGAGCACGACATTGAACGCCTGGGTGACCTTGATCTCGCTCCGGTCGCGGCCGACGGCCTCGCAGTGTCCGGCGAGCGCTTCGAGCTTGCGCGGCAACTCCTCCGGCGTCGACGTGAGGTTCGACTCGTCCGCGTACTGCGCGACCAGTCGCAGGGTCTTCTTCTCCCCGGAACCACCGATCATGACGGGAATTCGGGAGAGCGGCGCGGGCTGGTTGATGGCGTCGCGGACCTGGTAGTGCTTGCCCTCGAGCGTCGGCCGTTCGTCGCGCAGCATCGGCAGGATGATCTGCAGTGCCTCTTCGAGCTTCTCGAACCGCTCGGTGAACGTGTTGAACTCGAAGCCGAGCGCGTGATGCTCGACGTCGAACCACCCCGCGCCGATGCCGAGTTGCGCGCGACCGCCGGAGACGATGTCGAGGGTCGTGATGATCTTCGCGAGCAGCGCGGGGTTGCGGTAGGTGTTGCCGGTGACGAGCGCGCCGAGGCGCACGGTAGAGGTCTCACGCGCCAGTGCGCCGAGCGTCGTGTAGCACTCGAGCATGTACGAGTCGGGGTCGCCGAGCATCGGCAGTTGGTAGAAGTGGTCCATGAGCATCACGGTGTCGAAGCCGCTGCGATCCGCCGCCGCGGCTTGGGCCGCGACGGTGGCGAACAGGTCGGCGTCGCTCACGCCGGGGTAGGTGAAGTTCGGAATCTGGTAGCCGAGTCGGGTCATGGTGAGTCCTTGGGTATCGGGGGAAGCGCAGCGATCAGGTCAGGGCACGGTACGTCGCGCGGATCAGGGCCTCACTGCG
>JAENVU010000396.1 GCA_016650415.1 Acidimicrobiia bacterium | reverse complement strand
TCGCTGTCCTCGCGGACGTCGATCACGGTCGCGCCGCCTTCGGGCAGGGCGTCGACCTCGGAGGGCGAGAGTTCGCGGATCTGCGCCCGGGCCTCGCGGAGGAGGTCGGCGTAGGTGCGTGGCATGGGTGGTGGAGTGCTCCACTGACGACGGGCTGCCGGCTTGTCGCGCGGCAGGGCGGAGGGGGAAGGGCGAGTCACCGACCCGTGGCTTGCGCCTCGGGCGGCGAGGTCAGCGGGCCGGCGTCGCCGGCACGCGACACCTGCAGCTGCGCAAACGGTCGATCGCGGCGTTTGGCGTCATGCCGGGCTGCCCTCGGGCGCGGGCGTCGCGGAGGCGGCATCCGTCTCGGCCAGTGCCTTCTGGAGCGTCTCGTGGCTGAGCATCGCGCACTTCAGGCGGGCCGGGCTGATGTCGATCCCGAGGAGATCGAGGAGGTCGTCGGCCCGAAGGGCTGCGACGTCGGCGACCGGCTTGCCCTTGATCTCGTCGGTCAGGAGGGAGGCGCTCGCCTGGCTGATCGCGCAACCGCGGCCGGTGAACCCGACCCGCTCGACCACGCCGTCGGTGATCCCGAGCTGCACGGTGATCCGATCGCCGCACAGCGGGTTGCTGCCTTCGAAGGACGCGGTCGGCTCGTCGATGACCCCGAAGTTGTGGGGCCGCCGATAGTGCTCGAGGATGTAATCGCGGTAGAGGTCGTCCATCGGTTCCGGTGCTGCTGTCGTCCCGGGTCAATCCCGAGTCATTTCATCGGGATTGATGCTAGGGCCGCGCTCGTGCCTCGTCAATCGGGCCGCGGGGTAGTAGGTAGGGGGGGCCAGAGTTGCCGGCGCCTCCGTCCGCGACCCAGCCGCGACCGGGTCGACGTCCTTGCCAAAGTCTGCCGGCGCGGTGCAGGCTCTCAGCGGACGAGCCGCTGCTCGCCTATCGCCGCAGTTCGGCGACTTCGCTCGGGCCGGCGATCAGAGAAACGGGGCGATCATGGCCTTGACGATTCGACGCTTGTTGGAGCAAGTAAACGCCGGACACATCCGCATCCCGGCGTTTCAGCGTGGATTCGTTTGGGAAATGGATCGCGTCGCGCATCTGATCGACAGCATCTTTCGCAATCAACGCGCCCATCGGTCGCGGCCCGGAAGCGGCCGGGACCTCGTCATCCGCTTCGACGGCTTTGAACCAGTATCCACGCCGTTCGGCGACTTCGTGCAATTCCTCGACAGCAAGTCCGGGAGTAGTGGGAGCTCTCCAAACCTTCCCCTCTAGACAGCGCGGTTCCTGAAGTACGTGAAGCGCCGCCAGATGAGATCGGTCTGAAACTGGTGAAAGTCCGCGAATTCGACGCTGACTTTCTCCCCGCTGTCGAGTACGCCATCAAGCCTCCCACGAGTGACGACCCAAGGGTCGTCCTCAATCAAGGCGACGATCGTGTGGCGACCCGACCTGATGGTTCTCTGCCGCAGGTAGAACTCCTGCAATCGCGCGATCCCCTCTATTTCCAGGTCGCCGCGCTGGTAGTGGATATCGGGATGGAACAGTCGCAGCATCTGATCGAAGTCCTGACTATCTACCAGGCTGTAATACTGTTCCACGGCCGCGGCATTACGAGCCACGTCAAAGCACGACAGGTTGTCGGAGATAGGTGGGCAGAATGCTTCTCTCGACAAACCGTCCGTTACCGCGTGGACCTGCAGCCTCGCGCCTGTCGATCAGCGGTCGCCCTCGTAGCAAGACCGTGTCGGCGATCCCGGCCAGATCCCATCCGGCCCAGCAGCTGTAGTCGGTCTCCATGTGAAGGTCCTCGACCTGCACAATCCTGCGAAAGTTAGGGTCGAAGATCAGAACGTCAGCGTCACTGCCGATCGCGAGTGTGCCCTTGCGCGGATATAGTCCCATCAATTTGGCGGGGTTCGTCGAAATCAGATCGACGAACCGGCGCAGTGAGATCCTGCCCGTCGTGACGCCTAGGGTGTACAGAACGGGAATACGCAGCTCGACGGCCGCCTGACCCGACTGCATGCTGTGGATTGTCGTTCCCTGTTTTGTGTACCGATCCTGTGCCTTCGCCAAGAAATGGTCGGAGCTGACGACCTGCAATCGATTTTCGGCGATGCCCGCCCAAATTGCGGCTCGATCCGTGGGCGCCTTGGGAACCGGGTAGTTGTTGTACAACAAGCCGCGGTCGGCATAGGTCGTCCCGTTGATCGTGATCGGCTCGCGATCCCACAGGTCGTCCTGCGTGAATGAGAGGTAGGCGGCGAGCGTCTCGCCGTACGCCGGAAACCCGCGGGCTCTCGACTCTGCGATTGCTTCGACGGCAGCCGCCGCCGCCACGTGAAGCACGTACAGCGGGCTGCCTGAACGTTCCGCGAGTAGCAGAGCGCGGCGGACAGCCGCTTCCTCCACGAGCGAACCGCGAGTCTCCGATACGTACGCTCCGTGAGTCTTTCCCTCGCGGTCATACTTAGCCGTCAGCCAGCGCATGATCGCGTCGTCTTCGGCGTGGACCAGGCTCATGCCTCCGGCTTCGGCGACTGCGCTCATCACGCCGAAGCGATGGCCGTCGTCCATGAACCAGCGGTAGGTCATGATTGTCTTGAACGTCGGATAGCCTGCCCGGACGAGATCGGCGATCTCATCAATGTGCTCGAACGTCGGAGAACCCGTGAGGATGACGTGCAGTCCATAATCGACGGCCAT
>JAENVU010000395.1 GCA_016650415.1 Acidimicrobiia bacterium | reverse complement strand
CGACCGCGCTCACGATCACCCACGAGCGGCGCGCCGAGGAGACCGCTCGGATCGCACGGATGCGGGATCGGTTGCGGAACGAACTGCTCGCCGCGATCCCGGACACGGTCGTGAACGGCGCGCCCGACCACGCGACGGCCGGTCATCTCCATGTCGGCTTCCGCGGCGTGGAGAGCGAAGCCCTCCTCGTGATGTTGGATCAGCGGGGCCTCTACGCCGCGGCGGGGTCGTCCTGTTCGTCGGGCGCCACCGAGATCTCGCACGTGCTGGCGGCGATGGGGATGAGCCGCGACGACGCGACCGCTTCGATTCGACTGAGCCTCGGATACGCGTCGGTCGATGCCGACGTCGACCTGGCGCTGGCCGAGATCCCGCGCGCCGTCCGGCAACTGCGCGCCGCGGTGCCCGCATGAGCCGCGTGCTGGTGGCCATGAGCGGTGGGGTCGACTCGTCGGTGGCGACCGCGTTGTTGCGGGACCAGGGCCACGATGTCACCGGGGTCACGCTCAAGCTGTGGGGTGGCGAGAGCGATTCCGGGTGTTGCTCGGTGTCGGACGTGGAAGACGCTCGCCGGGTCGCGGCGCAGCTCGACGTGCCCCACTACGTCTTCAACTTCTCGGAGGACTTCGACGACACGATCGTCGACCCTTACGTGCAGGCCTACGCCGACGGACGCACCCCCAACCCGTGTATCGAGTGCAACCGCAGCATGAAGTGGGGGCGTTTGCTCGACCGGGCGCGGGCGATGGGGTTCGACGCGTTGGCGACCGGGCATCACGCGCGCATCACCCACGACACGTCGACGGGTGAGGCCGAACTGCGACGCGGTGAGGACCCGGCGAAGGACCAGTCCTACGTCTTGGCCGTGCTCGGGCAGGACGAACTCGCGATGACGTTGCTGCCGGTCGGGGAGATGACCAAGGCCGACGTGCGTGGACACGCGGCGCGGCTCGGGCTGCGCACCGCGACCAAGGCCGAGAGCATGGACGTCTGTTTCATTACCCGGGGCGGTCGCACCGCGTTCCTCGATGCCCGCGTGCCTCCGGCGCCCGGTGACGTCGTCGACGCCGACGGGATGGTCCTTGGCGCGCACGAGGGTGTGCGCGCGTTCACCGTCGGGCAACGCCGGGGGTTGGCGGTCGCGACGGGTGAGCGCCGCTATGTGGTCGACGTCGACGCGACGACCGCGACGGTGACACTCGGTGACCGACGTGACCTCCTGCGCGACACGGTGGCCTTCACCCGACCGACCTTCACGGGCGCGCCGATCGCCGCCGGTGTGTCGGTGCTGGTGCAGGTCCGGTCGCACGGCGAGTCGCACGTCGCGACCTGGTTCGAGGACCACCTCGAGTGGGAGACGCCCCAACCCCGGGTCGCGCCGGGTCAGACGCTCGCGTTCTACGAGGCCGACCGCGTGCTCGGCTCCGCCATCGCAACCTGACCCCAGCTGACGCCACCTGACGCCGCTCGGTCAGGCCCGGAGACGCACCGTTTGGCGCGCGGCGTGGCGCTGCGGCACATAGGCCGCCAAACGCTGGGGGTGGTTATTCGGTGCGGACGTGGATGCGTCGGGCGCGGGCGCGTTCGAGGAGCCGGGGCGCCGCAGTCGGGGTGACGAGGAGCAGGTTTGCCTTCACCGTGACGCCCTCGCGCCGAACCCGGCGGAGGATCGGCGCGTCGTCGTCGAGGAGGAGCGCGCAGGAACCGAAGGACGCGCCGAGGCGCAGATCGCAGGCATCGTCCGGCGGTCGGCGTGCGGGGTCGGCGGGGCCGAGGCCCATGATGTGGGCGCGGGGGAACAGCACCGGGTCGGTCAGGGTGAGCGGGTCCGCGATCACGAGACCGGCCGGCACGAGTACCACCCACCGCATCGAAAGCTGATGGACGAGCCGGACCGTGACGAACGCGAGCGGACCGGCGAGGACGAGGAGCGCAATCCCGAGCGCCCACTCCTCACCGGCGATGAGGATCGGTGCCACGACGGTTGCCGCGGCGACCACGATCAGCGCGATCGGGACGATGGCGAGCGCGACGCCGGGCGGCACTTTCAACGGGAATCGTTCTTCGTCGCCGTAGGCCGCGCCT
>JAENVU010000394.1 GCA_016650415.1 Acidimicrobiia bacterium | reverse complement strand
GGCGCGCTCGGGAACGTCGCCGTACTTGGGCTCGTCGTCGCCGAGGCGTCGGGCAACCGCGCCCGACTCGATCACGGCCTGGGCTTCTTCGGCACCGATGATGCGGACGCCTTCGCCCGCGCCGGACGGTGGTGTCGCCCGCGGTGCTGGAATCTCGTTGTCTTCGTCGTGACGGTCGGTCACGGCAATACCCCCCGTGGCGCACGAAGAACTCCGCGCACCCTAGACCCGATAGGCCCATCGATCCCGTACCTGATGGTCCGGGCGCCCCGTTCAGACCTCCAAGAGCTCATGTTCCTTGTGCCCCAGGAGCTCGTCCACCTCGGCGACGACATCGTGCGTCGACTTCTCGAGGTCCTTTTCCACCCGCTCCAACTCGTCGCGCGAGATCTCACCGTTCTTCTCGAGCGCCTCGAGTTCCTGGCGGGCATGCCGTCGTAGGTTCCGGATCGCGACCCGGCCGTCCTCGGCCTGGCCCTTGACCACCTTCACCAGGTCCTTGCGGCGTTCCTGAGTCAACTCCGGGAACACGAGGCGAATGATCTGACCGTCGTTGCTCGGGTTGATACCGAGGTCGCTCTGCTGCAGCGCCTTCTCGATGGCGCCGAGCGCGCCGCGGTCGTACGGCGAGACCACCAACACCCGCGCCTCGGGGACGCTGAACCCGGCGAGCTGCTGCAGCGGGACCTCGCTGCCGTAGTAGTCGACCCGGATCTTCTCGACCAGGGCCGGGGTGGCTCGGCCGGTCCGGACACTCGAGAACTCACTCTTCAGGTGGTCGACGGCCTTGGCCATCTTGTCCCGGCAGTCGGCGATGATTTCCGGTGGCGTCGCCATCTCAAGCCTCCTTCGAGCTCACGAGGGTTCCGATCGGTTCGCCGGTGAGCGCCCGGCGAATGTTGCCCGGGGTCGAAACGTCGAACACGATGATCGGCAACTCGTTGTCCATGCAGAACGTGATGGCCGTCGAGTCCATCACCTTGAGGCCGCGGTTCATGACCTCGAAGTGGGTCACCTCCGTGAGCTTCACGGCAGTCGGGTCCAGCCGCGGATCGGCGCTGTACACGCCATCGACCCCGGAATGAGTGCCCTTCAGGACCGCATCGGCGCCCATCTCGGCACCTCGGAGCGCAGCGGTGGTATCGGTCGTGAAGTATGGGTTGCCCGTCCCGGCCGCGAAGACGACGATCCGGCCCTTCTCCAGATGGCGGATCGCCCGCAACGGGATGTAGGGCTCGGCCACCTTCGCCATCGTGATCGCGGTCTGCACCCGGGTGGGCTGACCCACCCCTTCGAGCGCATCCTGCAACGCCAGCGCGTTGATCACGGTGGCCAGCATGCCCATGTAGTCGGCTCGGGCGCGGTCCATCCCGCGGGTCTTGCCCGCGATGCCCCGGAAGATGTTGCCGCCACCGACGACGATCGCGATTTCCAACTCGAGATCACGCCGCGCGTCGGCGATCTCGGTCGCGATGCGCTCAACGGTCGCGGCATCGATCCCGAAGCCGATGTCCTCGGCGAAGGACTCGCCCGAGAGCTTCAACACCACCCGGCGGAAGCGGCTCCCCGACATGGATCAGTCCTCACCGACCTTGATGCGAACGAACCGCTTGACCGTCGCTCCGGAACCGAGCCCGTCGACCAACTTCGCGATCGTCGTCTTCGGTTCCTTGACGAAGCCCTGCTCGAGCAGGCAGTAGTCCTTGTAGAAGCCGTTGAGGCGACCCGTCACGATCTTCTCGATGACGTCGTCCGGCTTGCCCTCGTTGCGGGTGAGTTCGGTGAGGACCTCGCGCTCCTTCTCGATGGCGTCGGCCGGGACATCGTCCTTGCTGACGAACCGAGGTGCCGCGCTGGCGATGTGGAGGGCGATGTCGTGCGCGACCGACTGGGCGTTGGCATCGTCGGGGCTCACACCCGCGAGCTCCACCAGCACGCCG
Source organism: Acidimicrobiia bacterium (assembly GCA_016650415.1). Classification (GTDB taxonomy): domain Bacteria; phylum Actinomycetota; class Acidimicrobiia; order IMCC26256; family JAENVU01; genus JAENVU01. The sequence goes on along the minus strand of JAENVU010000394.1, from coordinate 3,336 downwards.
ATCGTGCCGCGGTCGTTCTGGATGTGCTTGTAGCCATCGAGGATGCCGTCGGCCGATTCGTACCGAGCGATCCGGCCGAGTTCGATCCGCTCTCCGAGCCTCGAACCCATCTGGGTGATGGTCTCACCGACCGTCGAACCGTCGTAGGCCTGGCCCGCCAGATCGGCGTCGCCATCGCGCGCGACTTGGTTCGCCAGCGCACCGACGAAGTCCTTGAACTCTGCGCCTTTGGCCACGAAGTCGGTCTCGCAGTTGAGTTCGACGACGGCGGCGACGCCGCCCTCGACGACGACCTCGATCGCGCCCTGGTCGGCGGCCCGGCCCTCGCGCTTGGCGGCACCGGCCAAGCCCTTCTTCCGCAACCAATCCTTGGCCGCTTCGATGTCGCCGCTCGTCTCGACGAGCGCCTTCTTGCAGTCCATCATGCCGGCGCCGGTGAGTTTCCGGAGCTGCGCGACGTCCTTGGCAGCGATATCAGCCATTCGTGGTCTCACCTGCTTGTTCGGGCGTCGCCGTGTCCGCGGCGGGAGTCGACGCGATCTCCGATGCATCCGACGCTTCGGCTGCATCCAGACCGGCTGCAGCAGCACCGGCCGCGGGGGCCTCGACCGCATCCTCCGCCGGCGCCTCGGGCGCCTCGGGTGCCTCGGGTGCCTCGGCCGCCTTGGCCTTCGCCTCGGCCAGACGCTGCTCGCGGGCGGCCTGCTGGGCCGCCGCCTCGTTGCGGGCCTTCGCCTGGGCGTCCGCCTTGGCCTTCTGCTCTTCCGGAGTCAGCGCCTTCGGTGCCACCGTCTCCGCCTTCGTCCCCGGACGCGCACCCTTCTTCTGGGCCAGGTGGCGGCCTTCGTCGACGGCGTCGGCGATCACCCGGCACATGAGGTTCGACGAGCGGATGGCGTCGTCGTTGCCCGGGATGACGTACTGGATGATGTCCGGGTCGCAGTTCGTGTCGACGATCGCGACGACCGGAATGCCGAGGCGATTGGCCTCGGTCACCGCGATGTGCTCCTGCTTGGTGTCGATCACGAAGATCGCGCTCGGGAGCTTCTCGAGGTTGCGGATTCCGCCGAGGTTCCGATCGAGCTTGACGACCTCACGCTTGACCTTGAGGCCTTCCTTCTTGATCATCTGCTCGACTTCGCCCGTCGCGACCAGGCGCTCCATCTCCCGGAGCTTGGCCACACGGGTGTGCACCGTCTGGAAGTTGGTGAGCATTCCACCGAGCCAGCGGTAGTTCACGTACGGCATGCCGCAGCGGGTCGCCATGTTCTGGATCGGCTCCCGGGCCTGCTTCTTGGTCCCGACGAAGAGGACCGTGCCGCCGTCGGCGACGGTGCCGCGGACGAATCGATAGGCGGTGTCGATGCGTTCCAGCGTCTGCTGGAGATCGACGATGTAGATGCCGTTGCGCTCGCCGAAGATGAACCGACGCATCTTCGGGTTCCAACGGCGCGTCTGGTGACCGAAGTGAACTCCGGCCTCCAGCAGCTGCTTCATAGTGACGACAGCCACGCGGGGTGTCCTTTCCTCTGGTTGGTCCTCCGCCCGGTCAGCGCCGCCGGAGGGTTCCGGAGACGACCATTGGATTGCCGGGCGTGCGAGATCTCGGTCACCGAGGCGATCGAGTCGGGCGGAAGTGTAGCCGGGACCTCCCGGCAGACTCCCAGCCGCCCGACCGCGACCGCCCCGAAACGGTCGGCTACTTCGACCCCACCGGGCGGCGTAGCAGACCCGGTGCATATGCGATGACCTGCCCGTATTGCACTTCGGCCTGGGCGTAGACGACCCGATGGACCCCCGCGCCGAGGGCCACCGGTGCCCCGACCGACTGGCGCGACCCGAGCAGCCGGCCCGTCCTCGGGTCCAGGGTGTGGACCTTGGCAAAGAGGTCGTGCACGACCAGCACGTCGTCGACGACGACGGGCGAATCGGCAAGCACCGGACCCGGCAGTTCGGTGCGCCAGTGCAGGGCGCCCGTGCTCACCGCCACGGAGAAGACCATCCCCGACGAGTCGACCGCGACGACATCCTCGGCCACCTGGATCAGGCCGGTGGTCGCCTCGGCACCGGTGCGCAACGGGCGCTCCCACCGCGACCGACCGTCGGCCACCGAGAACGAGCGCAGCACCCCCGAGTCGCCGTCGCCGGTCGCCACCAGCAGCGTGGTGCCGACGATCATCGGAATTCCGGTGTCCCGATCCAGGTTGGTGGACCACCGCAGGGCACCGGTGCCGGCATCGAGGACCCTCAGCTGCGCGGCGTGGTCCGTGCTGTTCACGACGACGACCGACCCAGTCGCCGCGTCGGTCACGAGTCGCCCACGGGGTGGCAGCGACGCCGGGCTGGTCCACCGGAGTGCTCCGGTCGCAGCGTCGAATCCGACGAGACCGTTGTGGTCGGTGGCTCCGACGACCACGCCGGCCCGTTCACCTCCGACGATCGCGACCGCACGGGCCCGGTCGGTCGGATCGCTGATCTCGGCCCGCCACCGGGAGGCACCGCTCGCGCGGTCGAGCAGCTCGAACCCGTCGACTGCCCCGACCGCCACCGACGTGGCGTCGACGGCGAGATACGGCTCCGCGTCCTTGACGTCGGCCTGCCACCGAACCTCGCCCGACGCGGTTGCCAGCGCAGTGACCGCGGTCGGGGTGACGACGAAGGTGTCGGCGTCGTTGACCAGCATCGCCGTGGGGTCGGCCGAGAAATCGTGGGACCACATCGGGTCGATGTTCTCGGGGCGACGGGTGTCGAACGGGTCGTGATACCCGACTCGCGACCCGGCCGCGAGTCGACCGGGCCGATCGGCGTCGCCGGGTCGGGCAATGCCGACGGCGACCACGACGGCGCCAACGATGGCGACGAGGAGGAGGCCGGCACCGAGGATCCGGGGCCGGGACCACCGCCTCGGCGACGTACGGGACGCAGTGCGGTGGTGCGTCATTGGAGACCTCCATGTCTCAGTGGGTACGGGAATGGTTCGGGGAGTTGCGGGGACGCCGCGCCCGGCTCATCCGAGCCCAGGCGGTCGGCCCGGCAGCGGAACATCGCCGCGGGTCGCGGTGGCGATGGCGTGGCCGAGGTGGAGTGCCGCGCGCCGGATCAGCACGGGCTCCACTGCGCCGCGGATCCCTTCGAGCCAGCCGACACAGCCCGGCGGGCGGCCTTCGAGCGCGAGTCGGACCTCCCGCATCGCGCCCGGGTCATCCACGATCGCCGAGTGATCGCTGAAACCCTCGGGGTTCGTCATGACATGACGGGCGCCCGGCGCCTCGGTCCGACCAGCCGGGACGACGTAGTCGTCGTCGGCTCCCACCGAGGTGAGGTTCATCTGGTCCG
>JAENVU010000393.1 GCA_016650415.1 Acidimicrobiia bacterium | reverse complement strand
GATCAGCCGGTCGCGCTCTCGCGGAGCCGATTCCTGACCATCGGCACTCGCACCTTCGGGGTGGTGGTGTTCGGTGTCGTGTTCACGCTCGCAATGACGACGTTCAACGAGAAATGGGTCACGGTGTTCACCATCGCCGTGATCTACTCGATCATCTTCCTGTCGATCACGGTCATCACCGGCATGGCCGGACAGATCTCGCTGTGTCAGGCGACATTCGCCGGCGTGGGTGCGTTCGGGACCGCGCAGATCGTGTCGGTGTTCGGGCTCGGCGTGTTGCCGACGATCTTCATCGGCGCGCTGATCGCCGCGATTGTCGGCGCGCTGATCGCGATCCCGTTGTTGCGCCTCGGCGGCATCTTCCTCTCGCTCGGGACTCTTGCCTTCGCGCTCGTCTTCGAGCTCTTGGTCGTTCCGCTCGGGTGGGTCAGTGGTGGGGCCCGGCCGGTGCGCGTTCCGCGGCCGGTCGGATTCGTCGACGACCGGGCGTTCTTGGTGTTGTGCATCGTGGTGTTGGTGATGGCATCGGTCTTCGTCGTCCTGATCCGACGCGGAACAACCGGTCGCTATCTCGACGCACTGCGGGGGAGCGAGACCGCCGCTCAGGCCATCGGCATCAACCCGACCCGGATCCGCATCCTGGCGTTTGCGGTCTCGGCCGGCCTCGCGGGGTTGGGCGGCGGGTTGTTGGCGACCCAGAAGCACATCGCCACTTCCATCGATTTCGGGTACGTCTACAGCCTCTTCTTCGTCGTGTTGGTGGTCACGTTGATGCCACGGACGGTCGAGGGTGCGATCAACGCCGGGCTCGGCTTCGCGCTCGTGCCGGAGATCCTGAAGCTGGTCGGGGTCGACGCCGGCTACCAGTTCGTGTTGTTCGGTCTCGGTGCCATCACCTACGCGCGCCATCCCGAGGGCGTGCTCGAGTTCCAGAAGCGCAGGTCGTTGGCAGCAATCGAACGCCGCCTGCCCGCGCGCTGGCAAAGCGCGCCGATCGGCACCGACCCGGCGGTATCAGGAGCGCCGTCCTGATGGCCTTGCTCCAGGCCCGTGGTATCACCAAGCGCTTCTCGGGGATCACCGCGCTCGACGAAGTGAGCGTGGAGGTGCATGCCGGGGAGGCGGTCGGGCTCATCGGTCCGAACGGTGCGGGCAAGACCACCTTCTTCAATTGTGTGCTCGGTCAACTCCGGCTGGACGGCGGCCGCGTGGAGTTCGACGGGCGCGACATCACGCGCATGCCGGTGTACCGCCGAGCCCGGATGGGGATCGGCCGGACGTTCCAACGCATCGAGCTGTTCTCCGGACTGACGGTACGCGAACACCTCCTCGTCGCCGAACGGTCCCGACTGGGGACGGGTCGGTTCTGGAAGGACGTGGTGAATCGGGCCGCCCCTTCGGCCGAGGAGCGCGCCCGCACCGATGCCACGCTTGCGCTCCTGGGCCTGACCGCGGAGGCCGACGTACCGATCGAGGCGCTCTCGCTCGGACGGGGCCGGCTGGTCGAGGTCGGCCGCGCGCTCATGCTCGAGCCGAAGATGCTCTTGCTCGATGAGCCGTCGTCGGGATTGGACTCGACCGAAACCGAGGCGCTCGCCACCACCCTCCGCGCCGTCCAGGCCGAACGGGGGACTGCCGTCCTGCTGGTGGAACACGATGTCGAGTTCGTCCGCACCTTCGCCGAGCGGCTCACGGTGCTCGACTTCGGGACGTTGATCGCCGAAGGCGCCACGGCCGAGGTGCTCAGCTCCGACGAGGTGCGCAAGGCGTATCTCGGAGGATCGGAATGACCACGGTGACGCCCGCGATGTCGCCGCCGGATCCGAGTACCACCGCCCGCCTACTCGAACTCAAGAATGTCGATGCCGGGTACGGCCCCTTCCGATCGTTGTTCGACGTGTCGTTGGCGGTCTCGCCCGGGTCGGTCACGGCCTTGCTCGGCGCGAACGGAGCCGGCAAGACCACGGTCGCCCGAGTGGCGACGGGCTTGGTGCGACCGACGGCCGGCGAGGTCTGGTTCGCGGGGAACCGAATCGATGCCATGAAGCCGTACGAGATCGCGCGCCTCGGTGTGGTCCATGCTCCCGAAGGCCGGTCGGTGTTTGCATCACTGAGCGTGAAGGAGAACCTGGAGCTGAGCTTCCGGCGGGAACTCGGTCGTGCGGGCGCTGGCGATGCGCTGGGTCGCGCGTACGAGTTGTTTCCCCGGTTGGGGGAACGCTCCAAGCAGGTGGCGGGAACGTTGTCGGGAGGCGAGCAAAGGATGCTCTCCTTGGCGCGCGTGATGGTCACCCACCCGAAGCTGCTCGTTGCCGACGAACTGTCGCTCGGGCTCGCCCCCATCGTGGTCGACGAGGTCTACGAGCATCTGGCCGCGATCCGCGGCGCGGGCACTGCGATCCTGCTCGTCGAGCAGTATGTGGGTCATGCGCTGGCGATCTCCGACGCCGTCGTGGTCCTCAACCACGGCGCGGTCGTGCACCGCGGACCGGCAACGACCTTCGACGACATCGCCGAGCACCTCCTCTAGCGCGGAAGACGAGAGGCCGACGCCCGTCGAGTCACAGGTACGTGGTGTCGGCCGTGGCCCGAGCGGCCCGGCCCGCAGGGCCAAGAGCGGAAGACGAGAGGCCGACGCCCAGGGGACGGGCGCGCCCGTCGAGTCACAGGTACGTGGTGTCGGCCGTGGCCCGAGCGGCCCGGCCCGGAGGGCCAAGAGCGGGATTGGTACCTCGGTCGGATCGTCGAGATCGGTCCGGCCGAGGAGGTGTACACCCGACCGCGGCATCCGTATACCGCGGCCTTGCTCTCCGCGATTCCGATACCCGACCCGACGCGGCAGCGCCGGCGGGAACGCATCGTGCTCCACGGTGACGTGCCCAGCCCGCTCGCACCGCCGTCGGGTTGTCGATTCCGTACCCGCTGCCAGTACGCCATGGACGTGTGTGCGGTCGAGGATCCTCCGGTGTTCACCGCGCCGGGGGGAACCACGGTTGCGTGCCATCTGCACGTGACCGGTCCCACGTTGAACGGCGAGCCGGTCTTCGGCCTGACGCTCGACGCGGGGCGGCAACGGTGAACACATCGCGGCCCTGGCCGCGGGAGGGGGAACCATGACCAAGCTCATCAGGCTCGTTGCGTGCATCGGAGCACTCGTGCTCGTACTCGCGGCGTGCGGGAGCAGCAGCAAGAAGTCCGATACCAAACCGGCGGATTCGTCGACGAGTTCCACGACGAAAGCCAAGCCGAAGTTCACGGCGACGGCGGAGCCGACGACGGGGTTGACGGAGGGCCAAACCGTGACGGTGAAGGTCGCGGGCTTCACCGCCGGCAAGACCCTCGGCATCAACGAGTGCGCCCAGGCCGGGACCGCGGAGGTGGGTGGCGCCGACTGCGCCTTGGATGCCATCAAGACCTTGACCGTCGCGGCCGACGGAACCGGCGAAGGCACCACCACGGTGTCCAAGGGTCCGATCGGTCAGAACGCGCATATGTGTGGCACGCCGGACGTGCGGTGCTTCCTGAGCGTCGGTGAACTGATCGAAGGTGACGCGGAGCGCTCCGAGGACATCGACCTGACGTTCGCCCCGTAACGGGCCGAGTGCGGGATTCGGATCGGGTGGGGTGGCGGGTGCCGCCTCGCCCGATCCGAACGGTGCCGGAATGCGCTAGGCGCGGGCGGCGGTACCGAAGAGCGCGTCGTGGGTGATGCGCGCCAGGATCGGAGCCGCGGAGGAGTGGCGCTCGACCTGCCCGGTGATCTCGTAGTAATTCGCCCGTTCGATCATGGCGACCAGCGCTAGGGCGGCGACTGCGGGGTCGAGGTCGGTGATCCCGGTCCCGCGAATGCGTTCGACCAACGCGGCGGTGAAGGTGGACCAGACCACGGTGGCGAGTTTGCCGACGTCGCTGGCGCCGATCTCGGTCTCGGTCCACGGTTGGATGACCGGGCCCGCCCCGGCGTAGACCTGCTGAAACTCTTCGAGCCAGGCGGTCAGCGCCGCGCCGCCGGCCGGACCGGCCGTCAACGGCGGAAGTGCCGCGGCGAGCGTCGCGAGTTGGCCGGCGACGTGTTCGGCCAGCGCCCGGAACAACTCCTCCTTGTTCGCGAAGTACAAGTAGAAGGTGCCGTGGGAGGTCGCGGCGAGTTTCACGATGTCGTCGACCCGGGCGGCGTGGAAACCGCGGTCTGCGAACACCGTGGCCCCGGCCACGAGGAGTCGCTCGCGGGTCTGTTGGCCTCGGGTGCGCGGGGCTCGGGTGGCCGGGCGGGCGTCGGCAGCCGGGCGACGGGGAGGCATCGGGTCCAGGCTATCCGGGGACCTGACGCGGCCGTCAGGGAACCGATCGGAAAGCCACGCCCGAGAAGCCGGTAAGGTCCCGCCCGTGCCGAAGCTTGCAGACATCTCCGTGGGCGACGCGGCAGAGCCACTCGTCGTCGAGAACCTCTCCCGCACTCATTTCGTCAAGTACGCCGGGGCGTCGGGTGACTTCAACCCGATGCACCACGACGACACGATCGCGACCCAGGTCGGGAACCCGTCGGTGTTCGGCCACGGCATGCTGACGGCCGGACTCATGGCCCGACTGGTGAAGGACTGGTTCGGCCCGGAGGCGATGCGGAAGTTCAACGTCCGGTTCGCCAAGCAGGTCTGGCCGGGCGAGACCCTCACCTTCACGGCGGTGGTCACCGGCGTCCATCCCGAGGGCTTGGTCGATCTGGAGTTGTCGGCGCGCAACGCCGACGGCGAAGAGAAGCTGGCCGGGACCGCGACCGCCGCGGTCGTCGAGTAGTCAACGTTCAGTCGCGCAACATCGAAGGAAGCGGAGCACGCAATGGGAATTTTGGATGGTCGAGTCGCGGTTGTCACCGGTTCGGGACGCGGCATCGGGCGCGAGTTCGCGCTGTCGATGGCGCGTGAGGGTGCCAACATCGTGATCAACGACGTGGGCGTGAGCCTCGACGGTCAGGGCACCGACGAAGACCCGGCCGCGCAGACGGTGAACGACATCAAGGCCCTGGGCGTCGGTGCGATCGCCAGCTACGGGTCGGTGACCGATTACGACGCCGCCGGCGCCACGATCCAGGCCGCGATCGACGAGTTCGGCCAGATCGACATCCTCGTGAACAACGCGGGCATCGTGCGCGACCGTTCGCTGCTCAAGATGACTCCCGAAGATTTCGACGCCGTCGTGCAGGTGCACATGTACGGCACCTTCAACATGGCCCAGCACGCGGCCGGACACATGAAGGAAGCGGGCTACGGCCGCATCATCAACGTCACGTCTCAGGCCGGGCTGCGCGGCAACTTCGGTCAGACCAACTACGGCGCGGCCAAGGCCGCGATCATGGGCATGACCTTCATCTGGTCGATCGAACTGGGCAAGTACGGCGTCACCGTCAACGCGATGTCGCCGGCCGGCGCGACCCGGATGACCTCGGCGCTGTTCGAGCGAACCGGGACGGCACCCCCGCCGGAGTCCGATCCGGCGCTGAACGCGCCACTCGTCACCTGGATCGCGTCGGACCAGGCGGGCCACGTCAACGGCCAGATCCTCGGCCGGACCGACTTCGCGTACACGATCTACCAGCACCCCAAGCAGGTCGCGTACATGTACCAGGACGGTGGCATGGACATCGCGACGGTGGGCGAGAACTTCGACAAGATCCTGGGTCAGCATCTCCAGCACGTGGGGATGTCCATGCCCGGCGGGATGGAACACAAGAAGTAGCGCGTCGGATGCGGCGGCTCGGGGTCGTCGACATCGTCTACGGGTTCGATCGCACTGCGGTCGAACGGAGTGTGTCGGCGCGCGCTGACGGCTTCGATCACATCGACGTGTTGACCGACGTCGACGCGGCCACGCTGGCGCTGCCCGTCGGCTGTCCGACTGCGTTCCCGAAGCCGGTGCCGGGATGGTGCGCGACACCGGCACCCGTCGCCATCGACGGTATGTGGGAGAAGTGCGTGCGCTGGTTCCGGGCCGCACCCGGTGCGCTGCTCGAACCGTGGGCGGGCTCGGTGGTCCACTCGGCCGACACCGCGCGGGCGATGATGGCCGAGGTGCCGGGCTTGCGACTCCTCGTCGACACGGGCCATGTCGCCGATTGGGGCGGTGATCCACTCGAGATGCTGGAGTTTGCCGATCACGTGCAGCTCCGTCAGGGCGCCGCGGGTCGGACCCAGCTCCATGTCGACGATCCGGCCGGTGTGATCGATTTCGGTGCGGTCCTCGGTCGGTTGAGCACCTTGGACTATCGCGGCGCAATGTCGATCGAGTATTTCGACTTGCCGGATCAGGGCTGGCCGCTCGCGGATCCTCGTGCGTGGGCCCTCGACCTCGCCGCGCGTGTCCGCGCGCTGCCGTAGGGTCTTCGTACCGCCCGCCGGGCCACCAGGGGGAACAACGTGAGCGACGCTGAAGGCACGCAGGAGATGGCCGGGTTCGGCCAGTTCTCGATTGATCAAGAGACCGCCGCGAATCCTCAACAGTTCTATCCGATGATGCGCGAGATGGGCATCCTCCCCATGGAGGACATGACGATCATCACGCGACACGAGGACGTGATGTGGGCATTGCGCCATCCCGAGGTGTTCTCGTCCAACATGGACGCGATCGACATCGGCAATGTGCGGCCGTTGATTCCGCTGCAGATCGACCCGCCCGACCACGTGAAGTTCCGTCGTCTCCTCGATCCGTTGTTCGCGCCGCGGGAGATCGAGAAGCTCGAGGGCGCGGTGCGAGCGCTGGTGACCGAGCTGATCGACACCTTCATCGATCAGGGAACGTGCGAGTTCAACAGTGCCGTGGCGATCCCGCTGCCGTGCACGGTGTTCCTGCGCCTGATGGGGCTTCCGCTCGAGGATCTCGATCTCTTCCTCCGCTTCAAGGACGGGATCATCCGACCGCCGGCGGCCGACCTCGCGGAAGGGCGCGCGCTGGCTCGGGCCACAGGTCAGGAGATCTACGCCTACTTCGAGCAGGTGATTTCGGAGCGTCGCGAGCGGCCCCAGGATGATCTGATCACGGGGTTCATCGGTGCCGAGATCGACGGGGAGCGATTGACGACCGAGGACATCCTCGACATCTCGTACCTGTTCCTCCTGGCCGGTCTCGACACCGTGACTGCATCGCTGGGCTGCGCAGTTGCGTACCTTGCGGCCCATCCGGACCGTCAGGCCGCATTGCGCTCCGACCCATCGTTGATCCCCGCCGCCGTCGAGGAACTGCTGCGGTGGGAGACGCCGGTGCCGGGCATCCTGCGGGTTGCGACCGAAGCCGTCGAGCTTGCGGGGGCGACCATTCCCGCGGGTCGGTCGGTGACGTGTCTCTTGGCCTCGGCCAATACCGACGGCGCGGAGTTCGCCGACCCGGAGACCGTCGACTTCGAACGATCGGGGAACCGCCACCTCGCGTTCGGGGCCGGTGTGCATCGCTGCCTCGGTTCGCATTTGGCCCGCGTGGAGATGCGGGTTGCGCTCGAAGAACTCCACCGGCGCGTCCCTCAGTACGAAGTGCAGCCCGGCGAGACGCCGATCTTCACGGCGGGGATCCGTGGCGTCGAGTACCTGCCCCTGGTCTGGGAGACCGCCTGATGCAGGTCCGCGTCGATGCCGACCTGTGCACCGGTCACGGGCGCTGCTACGCACTCGCGCCGGACCTCTTCGGCCCGGACGACTACGGACACTGCGAGGTACTCGTCGCCGGGGGCGTGGTTGCCGGCGACCTGGCGGACCAGGCCCGCGCGGGCGTGGAGAACTGCCCCGAACGGGCGATCACGATCGAGAGCTGACCGGGCGCGAGCCCGGCCGGAGAGGAGACCCATGCGAGTCACGGTGTTGGATCCGACGGCATCGCCGCCGCAGGTCGACGAGGACCCTGGTCCCGACGCGGGCCCGTTGGCCGGCAAACGGGTCGGGCTCCGGTACGACACCGCGTGGCGCAGTTACCTCTGGGTGCTGGACGAGTGGCGGCCCCGGTTCGAGGCCGCCGGCGCGACGGTCGACGACTGGGAGGCAGGGAATCGGGTCGGTGAGCTCGGCCGGCGAACCTTCGCCGAGCTCGAGGATTTCGCCGACCGAGTCGACCTCGCGTTGGTCGGTCTCGCGAATTGAGGTTCGTGCACCTCGTGGAGCGTTCACGACACCGTCGCGGTCGCCCAACGAGGTACGACGGCGGTCGTCGTCGTGACGGAGGAGTTCGCATCGCTCGCGCACACCATGGCGGCGAACGCGGGCCGGGCCGGGCTGCGCGTGCACGTGCTGCCGTACCCGCTCGAGTCGCGACCGGAGGCCGAGGTTCGCGCGATTGCCAACGAACACTGGCCGCGGGTGCTCGCGGCGCTCGGCGTGACGACCGCGACCGCGGACACCGACCGTGACCACTCCGGACCGTGAGGATTGCGGCCCGGACGGTTGCACGATCGAGTGGCTCACCTCGGCCCGGCTCGAGATCGAGGACGACCCGGTCGAGTTCCAGAAACTCGCGACCGATGCCGGTTGGGGCGATGGGCTCCCACTGATTCCGCCCACCGAGGAGCGGGTGCGCACCTTCGTTGCCGCGAGCGGCCGGTTCCCGGAGGAGCACCTGGCGGATCTCCCGCCCCGCAACGGCCGGTGCAGCGTCGAGAAGGTGGCGGTCAACGCAGTGATGGCCGGTGCGCCGGCCGAGTCGATGCCGCTGGTGTGCGCCGCCGTCGAGGCCATGGCCGAGCCGGACTTCAATCTGTTCGCGCTCAACACGACGACGAGTTGTGTGGTGCCCGGCGTGTTCGTCAACGGTCCGATCCGGCACGCGCTCGACCTTCCCTATGAAGCCGGCTGTTTCGGCGGGGTGGCGGGACCGGCACCCGCAATCGGTCGGGCGCTGCGCCTCCTGATGCGCAATGTCGGTGGGCAGGTGGTGGGGGTGTCGTCGAAGAGCGTGTTCGGTCAGCCGGGGCGGGTCACCGGCATCGTCGCGGGGGAGTGGGAGGAGCAGTCGCCCTGGGCACCGCTCGCGCAACGACGAGGCGTCGAGCCCGGCCGCGACGCGTTGACGGTCCACGGGTGTACCGGGACGATCGACATCGCCGACATCGTGGCCGACTCCGGATCCGACCTCGTCGAGATCATCGGGAAGTCCTTGGCCTTCGCCGGGACGAACGCGTTCATCGGCGCGCATCACGGCGCGGAGATCGTGGTCTGCATTGCCCCGCCGTGG
>JAENVU010000392.1 GCA_016650415.1 Acidimicrobiia bacterium | reverse complement strand
GAGGCTCAATCGAATCGAAGCGGTCGCGTCGTCGCGGCTCATCCCCATCGCCGCCAGCACGTGCGAGATCTCGGTGGCGCCCGACGAACAGGACGACCCTGCCGCGGCGTAGAGGCCCCGCTGATCCAACATCACGAGGAGGGCTTCGCTCTCCACGCCGCGGAAGCCGACATGGAGATGACCGGCCGTCGCGTGGTCGGGCGTGCCGTTCACGACCGTGTCCGGGATCGCGGCGAGCAGTTCGTTCCGCAACCGATCCCGCATCCGTGCGATCCGAGCGGTCTCCTCGGCGCGCCGCTCGTGGGTGATCGTGAGCGCGGTCGCGAGGGCCACGACTCCGGCCACGTTGACGGTTCCGGCGCGCAGGCCCCGCTCCTGGCCACCACCTTCGATCTCGGGAACGAGGTCCACCCCGGCCCGCGCGACGAGGACGCCGACACCCTTCGGACCGCCGAACTTGTGGCCGGAGATCGCGACCAGGTCGAACCCGCGCGCGAGCTCGGCCACATCGACCCAGGGCACGGCCTGGACCGCGTCGGTGTGGAGTCGAGCGTGCGGTGCGCGCTCGCGTACGAGTTCGGCGACGGCGGGGAGCGGCTGGATCGAGCCGATCTCGTTGTTGACGGCCATCACCGAGACGAGGGCCGTGGTGGCGTCGAGCCTCGCCGCCAGGTCGTCGAGATCGACCAGACCGGTCGGCGTGATCGCGGCCTCCGCGACCCGGAACCCTTCCGACTCCAGGCGATGCGCCGCGGCGAGCACGCCCTTGTGTTCGAACGCGGTCGTCACGACACCGTCGAGATCGGACGAGCGACGCCGCGCGGCTCGCGCCCCACCCTTCACCGCCAGGTTGTCGGCCTCGGTCCCGCCGCCGGTGAAGACGATCTCGTTCGGCGTGGCGCCGAGCACCGCGGCCACCGCTTCGCGAGCCTCCTCCAGCGCGGTCTTGGCTGCCCGCGCCGCGCCATGACTCCCCGACGGATTCCCCGGATGATCGGCGAGGAACGGCAGCATCGCCGCGACCGCCTCGGGCCGCATCGGTGTGCTCGCGGCGTGATCGAGGTAGGCGGTCGCAGTCATGGCCCGACAAGTCTACGAAGGTGGTCACACCGGGGCTCTAGTTTGAGACCCATGTCTGCTCCTCATCCGCAGACGGGCGCGGTCCCCTCGGCGCCCGGCGGCGGAGTCATCACCCACGGTCTGAGCAAGCGCTTCGGGGATCTCTGGGCCCTGCGCGATCTCCATCTCGACGTCGCCCCGGGCACGGTGCTCGGCCTGCTCGGTCACAACGGCGCGGGGAAGACCACCGCCATCCGCATCCTCACCACGCTCGCTCAACCCACCGAGGGTTCGGCGACGGTCGCGGGCTTCGACGTCGTGACCCATCCCGAAGCGGTCCGCGAGCAGATCGGCGTGGCCTCGCAGACCGCGACCGTCGACGACCTCATGACCGCGCGACTCAATCTCGAAGTCATCGGGCGCCTGCGCGGCCTGACGAAATCCACCGCGACCCAGCGCGCGGACGAACTGCTGGCGCAGTTGGACCTCACCGATTTCGCGACCACGCTGGTGCGGACGTATTCGGGCGGCATGCGGCGGCGGCTCGACCTCGCGGCCAGCCTCATGGGCGACCCGACGGTGTTGTTCCTCGACGAACCCACCACCGGCCTCGACCCGCTCAGCCGTGGCCATCTCTGGGACATGCTCGGCGAGCTGGTCCGGGGTGGCACGACCGTGCTCCTCACCACGCAGTACCTCGAAGAGGCCGACCGGATGGCCGACGACATCGTGGTCCTCGACCACGGCCGCACCGTTGCCCACGGCACGCCCACGGCGTTGAAGGCCCGGATCGGCGGCAATCGGCTGGATGTCACCCTCACCCCCGCGGACGATCTGGATGCCGCCGCCGGCGTGGTCGGCCCGTTCGTCGATCGGGCGCCGGCGATCGACCACGAACTGCGGGTGCTGACGCTGCCCATCCGCGAGGGCGTGCGCAGCATCGAGGTGCTCCGAGCCCTGGACGACGCCGGGATCGACGCGATCGACGTCACCCGCCGCGAGGTCACCCTCGACGACGTCTTCCTCACCCTGACCGGCACCAAACCCGAACCGGAAGCCGAACCCGAGAGCGGGGAAGCGTGAGCGAGCCGTCCACACCGACGAACCGACGCCGCGCGCGGCGAGCGGGGCCCGAGCGGCCCGGCGCAGCCGAGAGCGGGATGTCGTGAGTAAGCATCTGGTCGCGGACGCGCGGGTCTTGGCGCGGCGCAATCTCGAACACATCCGACAGGTCCCCGAGAAGCTGACCAACGTCACGGTGCAGCCCCTCATGTTCGTGCTGTTGTTCGCCTACATCTTCGGCGGCGCGATCAAGGTCGACGGCGGGAGCTACGCCGAATACCTGATGGCGGGCATCCTCATCCAGACCCTGACCTTCGCGATGATGGGACCGGCGATGTCGGTGGCGACCGACTTCCAAGCCGGGGTGATCGACCGATTCCGGTCACTGCCGATTCCGCGGCCTGCCTATCTCCTCGGCCACTACTTCGCGGAGATGCTCGGCGCGATCCTGACCATCGTGATCCTCCTCGTCACCGGGCTCGTCGTCGGATGGCGGACCCACAGCGGCATCCTCGAGATCTCCGAGGGCATCCTGCTGCTGCTCGTGTTCTCGACCGCGATCGTGTGGCTGGGGATCTGGCTCGGCATCCTCGTCCGGTCGCCGGACGCGGTCATGGGGATCGGGTTCGTGATCGTCTTCCCGCTCACGTTCATCTCGAATGCGTTCGTCCCGATCAAGACGATGCCGATCGCGTTGCAGTGGGTCGCGAGCCTGAACCCGGTCAGCGTGCTCATCGCCGCGATCCGCGAACTGTTCGGCAACCCGGTCACGCCCGTCACCCAACACGTCTGGCCGATGGACCACCCGGTCCTCGCGGCATGGATCTACAGCATCGTGCTCGTGATCATCGGGTGG
>JAENVU010000391.1 GCA_016650415.1 Acidimicrobiia bacterium | reverse complement strand
CGACGAGTCGCGATCGGTGCGCACGCTCTCCGGCGGTGAGACGTTCCAGGCGTCGCTCGCACTCGCGTTGGCGCTCTCCGATCAGCTGGCGGACCTCTCGGCGAACCGTTCGCGGTTGGAGTCGATCTTCCTCGACGAAGGGTTCGGCACGCTCGACGCGGAGACGCTCGACACGGTGGCGGAAACGATCGAGAACCTCGGCGCGACGGATCGGATGGTCGGGATCGTCACCCACGTTCCGGAGTTGGCGGCGCGTATGCCGGTGCAGTTCCGGGTGGCCAAGACGGCTCGATCGTCCACGGTGGAGCGGATCGAGACATGAGGTTCACCGTCGATCCGTGGGATCCCAGCTACGGCAGCGCGCTCGAAACGGTGCTCGATCCGAGTGAGGTCGTGGTCAACGCCGACGTCGAAGTGGCCTCGGATCGCTGGACGCCGATTGCGGCGGAACCGGATCTCGCGGCGGCCACCGTGTTGTTCGTCGACGGCGTCCGGCGCATCGATGCGCGCGTGTGGGTCGAGGACGACGACGGCGGGGTCGAGCCGGGCGTGTGCGCGACGTACGCCGCGGGGGTCGTCCGTACCGGCGAGCGGGCCGAGGTGGTCGCCGCATCGGTCGGTCGTGGGGTGTTCAGCGCGTCACGAGCGATCCGGCCGATTCCGACCCGGTTCCCGGCGGTCACCTATCTGCCGTACGCCGCGGGTGACTCCACGCCGGAGAGTCTCTGGCTCGCGATCCAGGATCAGATGGGTCGGCGCGAGATCGAGATGGCCGACGTGGCGCGCCGGGACGCGCCCGCCGACGCGCTCGTGGTGGTCGACGGACCGATCACGAATCGCGCGCAGGTGGGCGGCGCGGTCGGGGTGATCAAGACCCACGCCACGGCCTACCTCCCTCCCGATCTCCACCGGTTCGTCGGTGGGTTGCCCGAGGGGAGCCGGACCCCGGTGTTCACGATCGGCGGGCGCGGGAGCCGGCACTCGTGGTACCTGCGGCTTCCCGGTGGTCGGGGCGCCCCGTGGTCCGGAGTCGTGCGCTGTGAGTGCTCCTCGGAGTTGGTCGTCGCCGAAGCGGTCGCGCTTGCCAACCGGGTCGGAGCAACCGTGCCGCGGTTCGCGAGCGAATCCCACAAGGATCCCCGCGCTCCGCAGAACCTGTATCCCATCGGCGGTCTCGAGCGCGAGCTCCGCCGGCGGTTGGGGGACGCGGAGCTGTTGTACCGGGCCCTCGCGGTCGCGTCCGCCGTCGGCTGACTGCATCGCCGTTGCGCCCTGACTACTCCGGTCCGGACCAGTCCCGGTCGACGGTGCCGGTGTCGTAACACTCGGCGAGGTGTTCGAGCCAGGCGCGGGATTCGCGGAGTCCACCCGGCCGGTTGCGGGCGAGCCAGAGTCGCTCGTGCTCCGTGATGACGGGCCGAAGCGAGGTGGCTAGCGTGGCCCGGGTCTCGGAGTTCACCGCGGCCAGTGCGCCGCCTACGGCCAGCCGGGCGTGGGCATCGGCGGCGAGCACTCGCACGAGTGCGATCGCGTTGCGGATCTCGTCGAGGATCAGGGGGGCGTCGGGTCGCCGGCTCTCCACGTGGTCGAGGCGGGCCTCGTAGCCGTCGAGGTCAGCCTCCATGGTGTCGTACTGCTTGTCGGTGGCACCCAGGAGTGGGCCGCGGCCGATGTCGAGTTGGGGGAAGTACAAGGGCAGGGCGAACGTCGCGACGTTCCACACCTGCGGATCGATGCGGAGGTAGACGTCGCCGAGTCCGAGCACGATGGCGGCGAGCTCGCCCGAGGGATCGTCGTAGCAGTGGTCCGAGAGGGCCGCGCCGAGATCCAGGTCCCGGTTGGCGTCGCGGCACCAGCTCAGCGCCGCGCTGAGGGCGAAGCCCGGATCGCTGACCGTCGGGGATTGCAGATGGCCGTTGTCTCCCCAATCCGTGGTGAGGACGCCGCCGGCACCATGGGCGAGTGCGGCGTCGACCGCCTCGGAGATGTTGGCCCGCATGTTGGTCGTGCGCCCGAGAATCGTGAGCCAGCTCGACGTCCCCGGCGCGACCCAGCGCGGGATTCCGGCGGCGGCCAGCGCGTCGAGTCGTGCGGCCCAGGGATGGCCGGCGTCGTATCCCCATTCGCAGACGGTGACGCCCGCCGGGAGCTCGCCGAGCCGATCGGAATGCCCGGCCAGGATGTCGCCCCAGATGATGAGGTCGCGGCCGGCGAGTTGGGGAAGGGCACGCAGGGTCTGCACCCACGCGAGGTAGTCGTCGAAGCGTTCGGCCGGCATCTCCCACGGTTCGTCGAGCCCGAGGTTCACGTAGCGACGGTCCGAGAAATGGGGGAGCAGTGCTTCGAAGAGGCCCCGGACCAGTGCCAACGATCCGGGGTTCGTCGGTTCGATGGTGCTGGGTGGCCGGCGCATGCCCATCATCACGTAGCCATCGGGGTCCATCGCGAGGTCGCGGTACGGCTCGTGGGCGAGCCATCGGTTCATGTGGCCCAGGCAGTTCTGATTCGGGACGAGCGCGATGTGTCGGTCGCGGCAGTACCCGTCGAGTACCTCGATCTCGGCCGCGGTGAACGGGCTCGCGTCGCGCCACACGACCTCGTGGTGCGCGTACGCGAACGTGTGCTCGGCGTAGAGCTCGATGTGGTTGATCTTCCACTCGGCCAGCCGATCGACCAGCGCGAGCAGGGTGGTCCTGGTGGGCACCTTGTCGCGTGACACGTCGAGCATCACGCCGCGCTCGGCGATGTCGGGCCAGTCGCGAATGGTCCCGACGGGGAGGACGCCGGGTTCGGCGCGCCCGAGCTGTCGCAGCGTCATCCGCCCGTAGAACTCCCCGGCGGCGTCCCCCGCGGCAAGGCTGACGCCGGTGGCCGCGATCGTCAGGGAGTACCCCTGCGGTGGGAGCGTGGCGTCGGTGACGACGGTGGGCGGAGTGGCCGCGACCGTCTCGTCGGTGAGCCTGACGGCCCGGGGGATCGGGAGCAACGTCACGACATGTCCTTCCGGTACACCAGGAAGCTGCGGCCGAGCGTCGCGCCGACTCGCGCGTATGGCACGATCGGTCCGACCCACGCGATCTCCGCGTGCGTGCGGTCGTCGGCGCGCATCCGGTGCAGCGCGCCCAGCAGCGGCGCGACTCCGACGCCCCGGCCGAGGAGATCGGGCCGGACCGCCACGGGACCGACCAGGCCGGCCCGGTTCACGTCGTAGGCACAGACCGCGGCGATGCCGTCGCCGTCCTCGCTCATCAGCAATCCGCCTTGCGACGCGCCGCGCCGCATTTCGGCGGTCCAGCCCGGCCAGTGGCGAGCGGACCACGCGTCGATTGCCGGGAGGTCCGATGTGGTGGCGATGCGATGCCCACCGGGATCGGGCGGGAGGGCGCGGAGGTCGACGTCCATGTTGAGATTGACGTTCGACCGGGTGTACCTGCGGCGCTCGACGAGACAGATTGCCGCGAGCTCGCGCGCGTCGATCCCGGGCCAGAGATAGAACGGCGCATCAGCCCCCACGGTGATCGACGTCGCACCCTGGTCCCGAAGCGAGGATTCCGCGCCGACGAGGAGTTCGGTGCCGATGCCGTTGCGCCGGGCGGCCGGATCGACCGCGAGGAAGCGCACGAAGCCGGCGTGATCTCGCATGGCGGTCGCGATCACTCCCACGGCGGGATCACCCCGGATCTCGGCCGGTTGCCCGGCATCGAAGAATGCCCGGTCGAGTTCGTCCCGGGTGGGCGGATCGATCAGGGCGCGTGCGGCGAGG
>JAENVU010000390.1 GCA_016650415.1 Acidimicrobiia bacterium | reverse complement strand
TACTCGGACTCGCAGTACAAGATCATCGTGCAGACCTACGTCTCGCCGATCCCGATGGGTTCCGGGTTCCGCTACAGCGAGAGCGGCTGGACCCGCCAGGACACCGGTGGCTGCGGCATCTGGAACAAGGACGCCGACTGGGCGAACAACACGGCGCTCTACAACATGAACAAGTCGTCGAAGGACGCGGCGAACACCGCCGGGTTCTCGAACGTCGTCATCATGGACAACCAGAACGCGTTCAACGGGCGCCGGCTCTGCGAGAAGGGAGTCGGCCTCCTCGAAGAGGTCGGCGTCTCGAACTGGACGCAGTCCAACGCTCCCGACAAGACCGAATGGCAGAACCAGATCCGGACGATCACGACGGTCTTTGGTCCCTACCAGTTCCAGGAGAGCCTGCACCCGAACTACTGGGGTCAGCTCGCCCTGCGGAACTGCCTGCGTCAGGCATACAACGGTGGCAACGTGCACGGTGGTACCTGCACGCACGGCACCGGCAAGAACTCGCTCGGCGAGCCCAACATGACGCTCACGTAAGCGAACAGAACTGACGACGGGGCGGGTGCCGCAGACGCGGTGCCCGCCCCTCGTCGCGACCTTTGGTCTGCACGGGGGTGATTGCGCCGACGCGCGGACCAAAAGTCGCGGTGGTGGGGCTGGTCGGTAATGTGCGCGCATGGCGGCGCGAGGCGGACAACAGCGCATCCCCCGGCCGCCCGGGACTCGCCGCGGCGGGCCGCCGCCGTGGGCCGGGGCCGAGGGCGCGCGGGGGCCTGTGGCGCTCGCCGAGGCCGTGGACCGCATCACCCGCGGTCCGGCACCGATGGCACCGACCTTCAACGTCTCCGACGCGCGGGAGGCCGCGGTCCTGGTCGCGCTCTACGAAGATCAGGGCGACACCCATGTGGTGCTCACGAAGCGTCCGGAGACCATGCCCTCACACCAGGGCGAGATCGCCTTCCCGGGCGGCAAACGCGA
The DNA here is from genome assembly GCA_016650415.1 of Acidimicrobiia bacterium. Classification (GTDB taxonomy): domain Bacteria; phylum Actinomycetota; class Acidimicrobiia; order IMCC26256; family JAENVU01; genus JAENVU01. Next base: position 4,082 of record JAENVU010000390.1, on the reverse strand, counting down.
CCCGGGTGACGTCGATCTCGCCGCGGCGGCACTCCGAGAGGCGCACGAGGAGGTCGGGATCGTCCCGGCCCAGGTGGAGATCCTCGGCGAGCTCGACACCATCGCCACGGTGGCGTCCGCGTTCACGATCACCCCGATCGTGGGGCTCCTGCCGGCGCCACCCCAGCTGGTCCCGGACCCGTTCGAGGTCGTCGACGCCTTCGGGATCTCGCTGTCCGAGCTGCTCCATCCCGACACCTACCGCGAGGAGTTCTGGGACCTCTGGGGCGAATACCGCTCGATGACCTTCTTCGAGTTGCCGAGCGAAACCGTCTGGGGTGCGACCGCGCGGATCCTGACCCGACTCCTCACCATCGTCACCACTCCCACCTGATCACCGGACCCGAAACGGGGCGCGACCGTCCCACTAAGCTGGACGTTTCGGCGGAGTAGGAACGACGGGAGCCACCTGGTGGAAGTCGAGATCGGTATCGGCAAGTCGGGACGCCGGGCCTACGGGTTCGACGACATCGCGATCGTGCCCAGTCGGCGTACGCGCGACCCGGAAGATGTCGACATCTCCTGGGAGATCGACGCGTTCAAGTTCGACCTGCCGCTGGTCGCATCCGCGATGGACGGCGTCGTCTCGCCGAAGACGGCGATCGAAATCGGTCGACTCGGCGGGTTGGGATGTCTGAATCTCGAAGGCCTCTGGACTCGGTATGAAGACACCGATTCGGTCTTCGACGAGATCGCCGAGCTCGATCCTGAGAAGGCCACGCGCCGGATGCAGGAGCTGTACCAGGAGCCGATCAAGGACGAGCTGATCGGCAAGCGCATCCGCGAGATCAAGGACGCCGGCGTCCGCGCCTGCGCGTCGCTGACTCCGCAGCGGGTCGAGCAGTTCTCGAAGTACGTCCTCGAAGCCGAGCTCGACCTCCTCGTGGTGCAGGGAACGGTCGTGTCGGCCGAGCATGTGTCGAAGGATCCCGCGCGGCAGCCGCTCAACCTCAAGAAGTTCATCCGCGAATACGAGATCCCGGTGATCGTCGGCGGTTGTGCGTCCTACAGCACGGCACTGCACCTCATGCGAACGGGTGCGGTCGGCGTCCTCGTCGGTGTCGGTCCGGGTCACGCGTGCACATCGCGCGGTGTGCTCGGCATCGGCGTGCCCCAAGCGACGGCCATCGCCGACGCGGCGGGCGCGCGGATTCGCCACCTCGACGAAACCGGCGTCTACGTGCACGTCATCGCCGACGGTGGCATGCGGACCGGTGGCGACGTCGCGAAGGCGATTGCGTGTGGTGCGGACGCGGTGATGATCGGTTCGCCGCTCGCCAGCGCATACGAGGCACCCGGTCGTGGTTACCACTGGGGCATGGCGACCTTCCACCCGTCGCTCCCACGGGGCGCGCGGGTCTATGCCGGCCAGAAGGGGACGATGGAAGAGATCGTGAGCGGGCCGGCACACGAGAACGACGGCACGCTCAATCTCTTCGGTGCGCTGCGGACGTCGATGGCGACCACCGGCTACGAGACCGTCAAGGAGTTCCAGAAGGCGGAAGTCATGGTCGCGCCGTCGCTCCAGACCGAAGGCAAGTCGCTCCAGCGTGCCCAGGGCATCGGCATGGGTCGGTGAGTGAAACCCACCCCGACCGTGATCTCGTCCTGGTGGTCGACCTCGGCGCGCAGTACGCGCAGCTGATCGCCCGTCGAGTTCGCGAGGCGCACGTCTATTCCGAGATCGTGCCGCGCACGATGCCCTTCGCCGAGATGTTGGCGATGGGTCCGAAGGCGATCATCCTCTCGGGTGGACCCGCGTCGGTGCACGTGGAGGGCGCCCCCTCGGTCGATGCGGCGCTGTACGAGTCCGGTATCCCGATCCTGGGGATCTGTTACGGCGCGCAACTCCTGGCTCGGGACATGGGCGGCGAGGTCGCCAAGACCGGCCGCGGCGAGTACGGGCGTACCGATCTGACGGTGGCCGACACCCGACCGTTGTTTCGGGAACAGCCCCGTGCCCAAGCGGTGTGGATGAGCCACTTCGACACGATCACCGTCCCGCCGAGCGGCGCGACGGTGCTGGCCTCGACGCCGGACACTCCTGCCGCCGCGTTCGGCGACGCCGAGCGAAGGATCTACGGGGTGCAGTTCCACCCGGAGGTCAAGCACACCGAGCACGGCCAAGACGTGTTGAAGGCATTTCTCTACGACGTCGCCGAGTGTCGCCCGACCTGGACCAACGTCTCGATCATCGAACAAGCGGTGGCCGAGATCCGCGCCCAGGTCGGGAGTGCCCGCGTGTTGTGTGGCCTTTCGGGCGGTGTGGATTCCTCGGTGGCAGCCGCGTTGGTCCACAAGGCCGTTGGCGACCAACTCACCTGCGTGTTCGTCGACACCGGTCTCTCCCGGAAGGGTGAAGCCGACCAGGTGGAGGAAACGTTCCGCCGCCAGTTCGAGATCGACCTCGTGCACGTGAAGGCGGCCGATCGATTCCTCGGTGCGCTCGACGACATCGTCGAACCGGAACGGAAGCGCAAGATCATCGGCGAGACGTTCATTCGCGTGTTCGAGGAAGTCGCGCGTGAATATGACGCGGCCGGGTTCCTCGTGCAGGGCACGCTCTATCCCGACATCGTCGAATCGGGCGGCGGGGAGAACGCCGTGATCAAGAGCCACCACAACGTGGGTGGCCTACCCGACGACATGGAGTTCGATCTCGTCGAACCACTTCGTCATCTGTTCAAGGACGAAGTCCGCGCCGTCGGTGAAGAGTTGGGCCTTCCCGAGGAGATGGTGTGGCGTCAACCGTTCCCGGGGCCGGGTCTCGGTGTTCGCATCATCGGCGCGATCACGCCCGAACGGGTGGCGATCCTCCAGGAGGCGGACGCGATCGTGGTGGAGGAGATTCGTCGGGCCGGGCTGTACCGGGACATCTGGCAGAGCTTCGCGGTGCTGCCGGCGGTGCGCACCGTCGGCGTGCAAGGCGACGACCGCACCTACGCGTATCCGATCATCCTGCGGGCGGTCACCAGCGACGACGCCATGACGGCCGACTGGGCGCGCCTGCCCTACGACGTCCTCGAGCGGATCTCGTCGCGGGTGATCAACGAGGTCCCGGGCGTGAACCGGGTGGCCTACGACATCACCTCCAAACCCCCCGGGACCATCGAGTGGGAGTGAGCCAACGAGGCCGAAGGACCTCGGAGGCGAACGGACCGGTTTTCAACTCCTGTCCGCTTCTCTGGGAGTGGGGTGTTGGGGACATGATTCGAGTGCGTTTGGTCGGCGCGGCCACGGCTGTGATGTTGGCCACGAGTGGGTGTGCGGGGGTGGCGCGGGTCGGGGTTTCGTCCACGGGCGCGCAACCGGTGGGGGTTCGATCTCGGGGTCCGACATCTCTCCGGACGGCCGCTACATCGTGTTCACCTCGGACGCCGCCAATCTCGTTCCCAACGACACGAATGGCGCCGCCGACGTGTTTCGGCGGGACAACCAGACCGGTGTGACGGAGCGGGTGTCGGTCAGGACCGCGGGGGCAGGCCGCACTCGGTGGATATCAGGGCTTGGTGTCCGCCGACGGCCGTTACGTCGCGTTCAACAGTGATTCTTCGGACCTGCTCGCCGGGACCGACACGAACGACTCGACCGATGTGTTCCTCCGGGACCGCGTCGCGAGGACGACGATCCGCGTCAGTGTGCGCAACGGCGGATCCCAGTCGGATGGCGGTTCGTATCTCACCTCGATGACACCGGACGCCAAGGTGTTCGTCTTCGAGTCGGACGCGGAGAACCTGATCGGGACCGCGGACCAGAACTACAGCACCGACATCTACGTGCGGGACATCACCACCACGGCCAAGACCCAGCGCATCAGCGTCGCGAGCGACGGGGAAGAGGGCGACCTCGATTCCTACGGCGGGTCGATCAGCGACAACGGCCGCTACATCACCTTCCTCTCCGACGCGTCGAACTTCGACTACATCAACGACTCGGGAATCTTCACCGACGTGTTCGTGCGTGACCGCACGACATCGACCACGACTCGGATCACCGGATTCCCGAACGGTGACGAAGCCGATTCGGATTCGACGAATGCGTTG
>JAENVU010000389.1 GCA_016650415.1 Acidimicrobiia bacterium | reverse complement strand
CCGAAGCCGCCGATCTCGGCCATGCCGTCGATGATCTCGGCGGGAATGTCGGCGTTGGTGCGGTGGATGTGCTCGGCGACCGGACGGATCTTGTCTTCGGCGAAGCGGTGGAACGTGTCGCGCACCATGTCGAACTCGTCGTCGAGGTGGGCCGGGCCGGTGCCGTGACGCGGGAGTTCGTCGGCCAGGCGTTCCAGGAACGCCGGGTCGCGGTGCGCGGCGACGAAGTCGTGCGCGCCGGACAGCTGCGCGGGGTCGACGCCCCATTCGGCCTCGCGTCCGACGAGCCGGCTCACGATGTCGGCGAACGCGTCGGCGATGTACGCGTAGGCCAAGTTGGCCTCGAGCTCACCGTGCTCGGCGTACTGGAGCATGACTCGCGATCCTTCGACCGCCGCCGCCGCGTGGGCGAGGTCGTACGCGACGACTTGATGCTCGTCGAGTTTCGAGACGGAGATCCGGCCGTTGTCGGAAGCGGCGGAGGCGAGGTGGCGGGCCGCGCCGTCGACGAGTGCCGCAGCGGCGTCGACGGCCGCGCTCGCGGCGGCGTGCGTGTCGGTCATGGTCGGGGATCCTACCGACGGACCTTTCGCGCGCTCCGAAGCGGACTCAGTCGACCGCCGTAGAGGAAGTGCTGCTCGTCGGAGTCGTGGTCGGCGAACTCGTGGTCGGCGAACTCGTGGTGCTCGACGTGGATGTCGAGGTCGACGACGACGCCGTGGAGGTCCGAGTCGTGCTGGTCGTCGGTGTGCTGCCCGCCTCGGTCGTCACCGCCCGGTGCGTGCCGGGAACCTGGGTCGAGCCCTTCGTCTCCCTCACCGTCTTGGGCTGATCGGGTACCGCTTGGGCCAACAGGTGCCAGCGCTGGTCCAGGATCGCAAACACGTCCTGGCCGATGAGGTCGGCACCCGCGACCGAGAAGTGGACGCCGTCACCGGCGCGCATCACCTGCCGCTTGCCGGCGTGATCCGCGAAGCTCTGTTGGTAGTTCCCGTTCTCGTCGTCGAAGATCTTGTGGGCGTCGACGTAGGTGACGCCCGGGAGGCGGCGGGCGGCGTCCTTGGCGATGAGGTTGACCGCGATGACGCCCTTTTCGAGCGACGTCGACTTCGCGACCGGCGCACCGACCCAGATGAGCTCGCGCCCGTTGCCGGCAAGCTCGCGCATCATGGCCTCGGTGCGAATCCGGTACTCGTCCGCCAGGTTCGAACTCCAGACGTTGGCATCGTTGGTCCCGATGACGAAGACCACCACCTCGGGGTCGAGCAGGTCGAGTTGCTCGCGGGCCCGCTTCGGCCAGTTGACGAAGTTGGGGTTCAGGAGACCGCTCGAGACTCGCGAGTCGTACTGCGGCTGGACCACGCCGGTGTCGGCCGTGAGTTGACCCAGCGACGGTCCGATCGACCCGGCGAGCGAGTCGCCGGCGATCCAGAGGCGCAGCGGATCGGTCGGGGTCAGGGCTCGACGGTTCGCCCGGCGGATCGGCCGGGTGTTCGAGCTGGTCGTCGTCGGCGGATGATGGGTGGCGGCAGAACGCGAGTCGCCGGCGCCGGGCCAGCGCACGACATCGGTGACGATGAGCCCGGCACCGACGATGGCGACGAGCATGACCGTGCTCGCGACCGCGAGGCCGATCGCCCGGGCGCGGGCCCGCCGGCGCCGACGGGCTTCGCGGCGATCAGAGTGGGGAAAAGTTTCGGGGTCGGCCATACGGTCGAGACGGTCACCAGGGTGGGAACGGGCTGGCGATCGTACCGTGACGACCGCCGCGATTCCGGCGCGGTGGCTCAGCCCAGTTCTGCGGTGGGCCCGGGCGTCGCCCGCCCGTTGAACAGACTCGGCGCCGATTCGAGCTTCTCGCGGTCGAGCTGGGTGCGGTACAGGTCCGCGTACAGCCCGCCCTGGACGAGCAGTTCCTCGTGCCGGCCCGTCTCGACGACCTTCCCGTCGTTCAAGACGAGAATCCGGTCGGCGTTGACGATCGTCGAGAGTCGGTGAGCGATCACGATCGCGGTGCGACCGTGCAGTGCGGCGTCGAGGGCGCGTTGGATCGCGTACTCGGATTCCGAGTCGAGGTGCGACGTGGCTTCGTCGAGGATCACGATCGCGGGCTGCTTGAGGAGCACGCGGGCAATGGCCAGACGTTGCTTCTCGCCGCCCGACATTCGGTATCCGCGCTCGCCGACGATCGTGTCGTACCCGTCGGGGAGCGACATGACGAGATCGTGGATGCGCGCGGAACGGCATGCAGCTTCGAGCTCGGCGTCGGACGCCTCTGGCTTCGCGTACCGCAGGTTCGCGCGAATCGTGTCGTGGAACAGGTGCGGGTCCTGCATGACGAACCCGACCGATGCACCGATCGACTCCAACGTCAGCTCGCGAACGTCGTGACCATCGAGACGAACCGCGCCCTGTTCGACGTCGGCAATGCGAGGGACGAGCATGGCAGTGGTGGTCTTGCCCGCGCCGGACGGGCCGACCAATGCGATCAGCTCGCCGGGCTCGACCGTGAGGCTGACATCTCGCAGGATCCACTCACTCGGGGAGTCGTCGAGGTCCGGCATGCCTTCTTCGAGCGACGCGAGCGACGCCTCTGCCGGTGCCGGGTGACGGAACCACACGTGGTCGATCTCGATCCGGCCCTGCGGGTCGACGAGGTCGTAGGCGCCCGGCTTCTCCTGGACGAGGGCGGGGAAGTCGAGGACTTCGAAGACCCGCTCGAAGCTCACCAGCGCGGTGAGGACGTCGACCCGCGCGTTCGTCAGCTGGGTCAACGGCTGGTAGATCTGCGAGACGAGCAGCGTGAGTGCCGCGAGGGTCCCGATCGTGATCACGTCGGTGATCACCATGCGCCCACCGACGTAATAGACGATGGCGGTGCCGACCGCGGCGACAAAGCCCAAGGCGGAGAACAGCACCCGCGAGTACATCGCGGACGAGATACCGATGTCGCGGACGCGGGCGGCGCGTTCGCCGAACTGGTCCCGCTCGCGGTTCTGATTTCCGAACAGCTTGACGACGAGCGCGCCGGCCACGTTGAACCGTTCGGCGATGGTGTTGCTCATCGATGCGTTGAGCCCGAAGCTCTCGCGCGTGACGACCTGCAACTTCCGGCCGATGTGACGGGCCGGGATGATGAATGCGGGAAGGACGAGCAACGTGAGCATCGTCAGCCGCCACTCGAGCGTGATCATGTAGGCGAGTGTCACCACGAGGGTGATGGCATTCGAGATCACCGTTCCGATGGTGTTCGTCACGGCTTGTTGCGCGCCGACCACGTCGTTGTTCAGCCGGCTCATCAGGGCGCCGGTCTGGACGCGCGTGAAGAACGAGATCGGCAGTCGTTGCACGTGGTCGAACAGCGCGACTCGCATGTCGTAGATGAGGCCCTCGCCGACCCGCGCGGAGTACCACCGCTGCAACAAGCTCAGTGCCGCGGTGGCGAACGCAACCGCGACGGCCGCCAGGGCCAGCCAGAGGACCAGCGTCTCGTTGCCGTGGCGCACGGCGTTGTCGAGCAGCTTCTTGAAGAGGTAGGCGGGAATGATGCCGACGACCGCGGCAAGGATCACGGTGACGAGGAACCCGACGAGTGCGCCGCGGTACGGCCGGGTCATGCCGAGAACCCGCCGGAGCAAGTCGCGCTCGACCCGCTTGCCGCGGATCGCATCCTCGTCCCGTCGGAACCCCATCAGGGTTTGGTGCATTTGCATGAGTCAGTCGCCAGTCAGAGTCGGGGGCTCGGCCGCATCTGCGCATTTCCGAAGGAGTTGGTGCAGCGTGCGCAGTTCGGGGGCCGAGAGTGTGAGGAGAACCTTGGGGGGAACCCGGAGTTGGTCCGAGATCTTCCCGCGCACCTCCCGGCCGCGGGCAGTGAGTGCGAGGGTCTTCACCCGTCGGTCATTCGGATCGGTGTGCCGCTCGACGAATCCGCGTTCTTCGAGTCGGTCCGCGAGCCACGTGACATTCGATGCGTCGCAGCGCAGTTCGGCGGCGAGCGAACCCATGGATTGGGCGCATTCGGGATCGAGCGCGTCCAGGGCGCGGAGTTCGCCGGGGGTGATGTCGAACTCGCGTGCCGTCTCGAGAAACGAGGCTTTGCCCAGGCTCATCACGTCGCCGAACGCCAGCCACGCGTCCTGTGCGATGTGTTCCTTTCTTGCCATCCGCCGATGGTACCTGTCCAGTTGGTGATCTCAACCATTGAACTGATAGAAGCTTGAAGTCTTCAAGCAAAGATGAAAGGCTGGCAGGGTGAGCGAGATGGCGGTCGAGGTCGAAGACCTCGTCAAACACTTCGGTGATGTCCATGCACTCGACGGCGTGTCGTTCGGGGTCGAGGCGGGGACCGTGCTCGGACTGCTCGGGCCGAATGGCGCGGGAAAGACGACCGCGGTGCGAATCCTGACGTCGATCATCACTCCCGACACCGGCACGGCCTCGGTGCTCGGCATCGACGTGGCGGAGTACCCCGAGTCGGTGCGGCTGCGTATCGGCCTCGCCGGCCAGTACGCGGCAGTCGACGAGGTGCTGACCGGTCGGGAAAACCTGCGCCTGGTCGGCCGGTTGTGCCACCTCCCGAGGGCCGACGCGGAATCGCGGGCGGAAGAGCTGTTGGGCCGATTCGGCCTCAGCGACGCCGGCGACCGGTCCCTGAAGACCTATTCGGGTGGCATGCGGCGCCGGCTCGACCTCGCGGCCGCCCTCGTGCACCGGCCACCGGTGCTGTTTCTCGACGAGCCGACCACCGGCCTGGATCCGGGTTCCCGGCTCGACCTCTGGGCCATCATCGGCGAACTGGTCGACGAAGGCACCACGGTGTTGTTGACGACGCAGTACCTCGAGGAGGCGGATCGGCTCGCCGACCAGATCGTGGTCATCGACCACGGGTTGGTCATCGCCGAAGGGACCGCGACCGAACTCAAAGGGCGGATCGGTTCCACCCACATCGAGGTGGTGGTCGCCGCCGGTGCCGCCGATCAGGCCCGCGCCGCGCTGAGCACCGTCGGTCCCGAGACTGCCCCCGACGCACCGAACGCCATTGCGATTCAGGTCGCCGATGGCAGCAAGGCAGTTCTCGACGCGGTGCGCGCGCTGGATGCCGCGGCGATCGAGGTCGAAGGCCTCGCGGTTCGCGAGCCGACCCTCGACGACGTGTTCCTCGAACTGACCGGTCACGCGGCCGATGACATCCAGACGGCGGGAGACTGATCATGACGATGACGACCGTCGACCCGGCCCAACTTGCACGGGAATCACACAAGCACGTTGGTGATGTGGCGCGCGACGCCCTGACCATGACGTGGCGCAACCTCCTGCGACTCACGCGCAACCCCGAGCTGATGGTGTTCTCCACCGTGCAGCCGATCATCTTCGTGCTGATGTTCCGTTACGTGTTCGGCGGGGCGATCACCATTCCGGACTACCCCTACGTCGATTTTCTGATGGCCGGGGTCTGGGTTCAGTCCGTCACGTTCGGCGCGTTGAACACCGGGGTGGGGCTGGCCGAGGACCTTCAGGCCGGCCTGATCGAGCGGTTCCGTTCACTCCCCATGGCGCGCTCGGCGGTGCTTGTCGGCCGCACGACCGCGGACCTGGTGCGGAATTTCTTCGTCGTCGCGGTGATGACGACGGTGGGATTCATGGTCGGGTTCAACTACCACACGTCGGCGCTCGCGCTGCTCGGGGCGCTCGGCATCGTGTTGTTGTTCTCGTACGCGCTGTCGTGGCTCTCGGCGCTGCTCGGACTCATGGCACCGAATGCGGAGACGGCCCAGGCCGCGTTCTTCCCCATCGTCGCGGTGCTCGTGTTCGCGTCGGCCGCCTTCGTGCCGGTGCAGACCATGCCGGGTTGGCTCCAGGCGTTCGCGAAGAACCAGCCGGTGACTGCGGTGATCGACGCGGTCCGGGCACTCACGCTGGGCGGCCCGACGGCCGGCAAGGTGGTATCCGCGTTGGTCTGGATCGCCGGGATCGTCGCGGTCTTCGCACCGCTCTCGATCCGCCGGTACCGCAAAGTCGCGTAACTTCCGCTCTTGCGACTTCGTCGCGGGCCGCTCGGGCCACGGGCGACGCCACGTACGTGGGTGCTCGGGGTGCGGGTCGGTGGTTGTCGGCGTCGCCTTCTTGACCGCCTGGCGGCGCCGCCTCCCTAGTATCCGGCGCATGACGACGGGCGCAACCACCGATCCCGACATCCGTGACGAGTTGCGGGCGACGGTCCGCCGCTGGGTGGAGCGTGAGGTCCTCCCGGTCGCGCTGGACCTCGAACACGAGGATGCGTATCCGGCCGATCTTGTGACGCAGATGCAAGCCATGGGGTTGTTCGGGATCACGATCCCGGAGGAGTTCGGCGGGCTCGGTCTCGACCTCATGGCCTACATCGCGGTCATCGAGGAGTTGGCGGCCGGGTGGATGTCGCTCTCGGGTGTCATCAACACCCACACCATCGCGGCGAGCCTCATCATGCGCGAGGGATCACCGGAACAGCAGGCTCGCTGGCTCCCGGGTCTGGCCCAGGGCGCGCCCCGCGGGTGTCT
>JAENVU010000388.1 GCA_016650415.1 Acidimicrobiia bacterium | reverse complement strand
GGTGCCAGCAAGACCGATGTCGCCGCGCAGCTGCCGGCGCTCAACCTGTTGATGGTGATCTCGGTCGTCGCCGCCGGATTGTTCGTCTGGAACATCTGGCGCCGCGGCTGGGTGCTCCCCGTGATCGCGGTGGGTCTGTGGGGATTCGTGGCGCTGGTCATCGGCACGATCGTCCCGGCCGCGTACCAGCAGTTCTCGGTGCAACCCAACGAGCTCGCCAACGAGAAGCCCTACATCGCGCGCAACATCAAGGCGACGCGTGCCGCGTTCGGCCTGGCCGGCATCAAGGCGAAGCAGTTCGATTTCCGGAACGATCTGACGGCCACGGATCTCGAAGACAACCGCCAGACCATCTCCAACGCACGCCTGTGGGAGTCGTCGGTGATCTCGACGAACTTCCAGCAGTTCCAGAGCCTGCAGACCTACTACAAGTTCAACAACGCGGATACGGACCGTTACATCGTCGATGGTCAGCTGCGCCAGGTGCTCGTTGCGGCGCGGGAGCTGAACTCGGCCGACCTGCCGTCACAGAGCTGGGTGAACCGTCACGTCGTCTACACACACGGCTACGGCGCGGTGGTGTCGCCCGCGAACTCGGTCGACGAACAGAACGGCCAGCCGAACTACTTGCTCCAAGACATTCCCGGGCGCGGCAAGGTCACGCTGAAGACACCGCAGCTGTACTTCGGCGAGAAGCTCGACGACTACGCGCTCGTCGACGCGAAACAGGCCGAGTTCGACTATGCCCGCCAAGGTCGGGACCAGACGACTCGGTACAAGGGCGCGGCCGGAGTCGGGCTCTCGTCCTGGATCCGACGCGCGGCGTTCTCACTTCGATTCGGGGACCAGAACCTGTTGATCTCGAGTCAGATCGAGGACAAGACCCGCATCATCTTCCGGCGCGACATTCTCCAACGGGCCGAAGCTGCCGCGCCGTTCCTCAGCTTCGACCGTGATCCGTATCCCGTGCTCGACAACGCGACCGGTCACCTCACCTGGGTGCTCGACGGGTTCACGACGAGCGATCACTACCCCTACTCCCAGAGCGTGAGGCCCAACGAAGGTGGCGTCGCGGGGAAGAGCTTCAACTACATCCGCAACTCGGTGAAGGCGACCGTCGACGCGTACGACGGCACGATCACCTTCTACGTGGTGGACCCCTCCGACCCGCTGATCAAGGCGTACCGGTCGGCCTTTCCCGATCTGTTCACCGACTTCTCCAAGATGTCCCCCGACGTGAGGGCGCACCTGCGGTACCCACAAGACCTGTTCCGCTATCAGACCGACGTCTACACGAAGTACCACGTGCAGAACGCGACCGCGTTCTTCTCGGGCGCGGGCTTCTGGGAGGTCTCCGCGGAACCGCGCACTGCGGGTGACACGGGCACGACCGCGGTCACCTCGGTGAACAGCGGTCCTCAGAACGCGTCGTCGGGTGGGAAGCGGGTCGACCCGCTCTACGTCTTGAGCAAGCTTCCGGGTCAGACCACCGAGGAGTTCCTGATCTTGCGACCGTTCGTACCGGTCTCGAAGTCCGACTCCCAGAACCGACTCTCGGCGTTCATGGTGGCCCGTGCCGATCCGAATGCGAAACAACGGCTCGAGAGCCTCGAGATGCCCGAGGGACTCAACGTTCCCGGCCCGGTGCAGGTCGACCGGACGATCAACACGACGAAAGCGATCTCGAAGGAGTTCACCCTCCTCGGTGATCGCGGCTCGACCGTGGTGCAGGGCAGCATCCAGATCATTCCGGTCAAGGACTCGCTGCTCTACATCCAGCCGATCTACGTGCAATCGGAGAACGGTGGTCAGCCCACCTTCGGATTCGTGATCGCGTCCTACGCGGGCGAGGCGAAGTTCGGGACCAACCTCGAGGATGCCCTGTTGAAGTTCGATCAGTTCCGCGACGCGGTGCCGCCGCCTACGACTTCCGAGAACCCCAACACCACCGAACCGCCACCGACGTCCGGCACGAGCGCCGTCGATGACCTGTTGCGTCAGGCCGACGCGGCCTATGCGGCCGCGCAGCAGGCGCTCGACAACAAGGACCTCGGCGCCTTCCAGGCCAAAGTGGCCGAACTCGGCGACATCCTGACCAAGTTGGCCGACGCCCGGGCTGCCGAACAGGGCAGCGCCAAGGCGTCGGGCACGACCACCACGACCACTCGGGCCCCGGCCGGATCGTCATCGGGAGCCCAGGCCCTCGGTCGCTGAGCCGCAGCGGGTCATACGGGACGGCCGCGAGCCCCAACGACGCATCGACGACGGGGCGTTTGGATTGTTACTATCTCCGTAGTGGAAATCCCGGCCCCCCTGGTCGGGCCCTCGACCACGGAGCGTTCGCATGGCCGTCAAAGGCATTGATCTCGGCAAGTATCAGCTCGGTTGGCACGATTCGACCGACGACTACATCTACACGCCGCACAAGGGTCTGAACGAGAAGACCGTGCAGGACATCTCGGACGGCAAGGGTGAGCCGGACTGGATGCTGAAGTTCCGGCTCAACGCGCTGAAGCGGTTCGAGCGCAAGCCGATGCTCAACTGGTTCGCGACGAACATGCCCGACATCGACTTC
>JAENVU010000387.1 GCA_016650415.1 Acidimicrobiia bacterium | reverse complement strand
TGAGCGAACAAGGCGGGAGTCCCACCCGTCGCCCAGAACACGACGGTGTCACCATTCGAGATCCGGCCGTCGCGTACCGCGGTGAACATCGCGGCCGCCGCCTTCCCCGAGTACACCGGGTCCAGGATCAGACCTTCGGTGCGGGCCACCGTCCGGAGCGCGTCGAGACACGCGGGGGAGAGATCGCCGTACCCTCGGCCGATGTGGTCGTGGTCGACGCTCATGGTGGCCTGCGGCGCGCCGCGGCCGAGATGGGCCGCGGCGGCGCGTGCCAACACCGGCACCTGGTGATCGAGATCGGGACGGGTGCCGACATCGACCCCGACGACGGTGGTCGGCGAGCCATCCCCCAACCCCGCCAGCAGACCCGCGTGGGTACCGCCCGACCCGTCGGCGACGAAGATCCACTCGGGATCGGCATCGACCTGACCGCGGAGTTCGTCGACGGCCAAGGCGTAGGCCACGACTCCGATCGTCGACGCGCCCCCGACCGGGATTGCGTACGGCCGTCGGCCCGAGGCGCGGAGCGAATCGGCGAGCGTCGTGATCGCGGTTTCGATGTCGTAGTAGTCGTCCGCACCGTCGAAGTGCACGTGTGCACCGAGGAGTTCGTCGACCAGGAGGTTGCCGTCACGCGCGGCGGGCGGCGCTCCCGCGAGTGCGAGGTGGCAGTCGACGCCGATCTGGTTCGCGGCCGCCGCGGTCATGCGGGCGTGGTTGCTCTGTGGGCCACCCCCGGTGACGAGACAGTCGGCGCCGACGTCGAGGGCATCCGCGGCGAGGAGTGCGAGTTTGCGGGCCTTGTTGCCGCCGAGCGCGAGCCCGGTGAGATCGTCCCGCTTGACGAGCAGGGTCGCCTCGGTTCCCAGCGCCGCGGCCAGCGAATCCATCCGCTGGACGGGTGTCGGCAAGACCGCGATGTTGGCGAGGCGGCTCACTACGAGAAGCGAGCCGCGTGGCGTCGCCACCACGCGTAGGTCGCGACGCCTGCGCCGGTGACGGCGACGATCGTTCCGACCGCGATGGTCGGACCCTTCGGTGGGACCGGGACACGATCTCGCAGCCGCACCGGCCGCGCGAACTTGCGCACTTCCCACCCGCGATCGTTCGCGGCGTTGGCCAAGTCGCGGTCGGGATTGACCGCGACCGGGTGTCCGACGGTCTCCAACAGCGGGACGTCGGTGATCGAATCGGAGTAGGCGTACGACTCGGCGAGGTCGATGTCGTGCTCGGCGGCATAGATGTGGAGTGCCTCGGCCTTGTGCGGACCGTACGCATAGAACTCGAGTTCGCCCGTGTACGCACCCTCGTCGTCGATCTTGGCCCGAGTAGCGATGACGTCGTCCACGCCGAGAAAGGCGCCGATCGGTTGGACGATCTCTTCGGGAGACGAGGAGACGATCACCACCTTGCGGCCCGCGGCGTGATGCTCGTCGAACAGTTCGAGTGCCTCCGCGTACACGATCGGCGAGATCATCTCGTCCATCGTCTCGGCGACGATCGATGCGACGTGATCCTGCTTCCAGCCGCGGGTGAGGGCGAGCATCGACTCGCGGACCTCTTCCATTTTGGACTCGTCGGCGCCGACGAGCATGTACACGATCTGGGCATACATGCTCTTGACGATGATGCGCTTCGAGAGCAGGCCTTCGCGGTACAGCGGCTTCCCGAATGCCAGCACGGAACTCTTGGCCACGATCGTCTTGTCGAGGTCGAAGAACGCGGCGCCGGCCATGACGCCGAGACTACGGCGTGTTCCCGGGAGACATCGGGTAGTTCGAAATTTCGCGCTTGACACCTTTGTCGGAATCCGCGAAAGTGCACCACCTTCCCCTCCCCACTTCCCCGGGTTTGTCTTTCCGCGCGCCGTTCCGGCGCCGACCCGATGGGAGGGGAGTTGTCACTCCTCACGTTCTGGTCACCCAAAGGTGGCTCCGGTACTTCGGTGATCGCCGCAGCCTGTGCGCTGCAGGCGGCCCACACGATTCACGCAGCTCGACTGGTCGATCTGCGCGGCGACCAACCCGCGATTCTCGGATTGGGCAGCGATCCCGAGACCGGGATCGCCGACTGGTTGGCCGCCGGGCCGACCGCACCCACCGATGCCCTCGATCGGCTCGGGGTCGAGATCGTCCCCGGCCTGTCGCTGCTGCCGCTCGGAGGCACTCCGAGTGTCCTGGCGCCCGCCCTCTCCGCAGAAGCGGGCGCCGCCTTGGCCGTGGCCCTGCGCGATGGCCCGCTCACGCTCGTCGACGTCGGGGTTCCCGACGATGCCGTGGCCCGGGCGATAGTCGAAGTGAGCGACGCCACCATCCTGGTGGTGCGCGAGTGCTACGTCGGGTTGCGCCGGGCAGTGCGAAATCCGTCGACGGCGAAGGCGTTCGGGCTCGTCGTCGTGCAGGAGCCGGGCCGTTCCCTCGGTCCCTCGGATCTCAGTCAGGTCCTCGGCCGGCCGGTGGTCGCCCGAGTGCCGACGCGTGACTCCGTGGCGCGAGCGGTGGACGCCGGCACGCTGCCGGCTCGTCTCCCGGATCCGTTGGCCCGGGCCGCATCCCAGATCCTGCGCGAGCTCGGGTACACGGGGAGTCGAAAAGGGATGGCGGCATGACCGTCATTGTCGAACCGGAGGCGTCCATCCGGGCCGCGGTGCATCGGCGCCTGGTCGAGTCCGATGGCGCCGAAGCGCTCCTGCGAGTTCCCGCTCCCGAGGTTCGCCGCCGGATCGCGAACCTCGTCGCGTCCGAGCATCCGCTGCTCGCCATGGATCGACGCGAGCAACTCGTCGGAGAGGTTTTGAACGATGTGGTCGGTCTCGGACCGCTGGAACCGCTCTTGGCCGACGCCACGATCGACGAGATCATGATCAATGGCGGCGGCCGGTGCTTCGTCGAGCGCGGCGGCGTGCTCGAGCCTGTCGATGTGCCCATCGGTGAGGTCGAGCTCCTCCGCCTGGTCGATCGCATCCTGGCCCCGCTCTCGCTGCGCTTGGATCGATCCTCGCCACTCGTCGAGGCCCGCCTCGCCGACGGGTCCCGTCTCCATGCGGTGATTCCGCCGCTCGCGATCGACGGTCCGTGTGTGACGATCCGGCGCTTCGGCGCTCGGCCGGTGCCGGTGGAGGACTTCGGTGTGCGTCCGGCAGGGGTCGAACTCCTGCGTGACGTGATTGTCGACGGGGCCAACGTCGTGATCTCCGGCGGTACGGGTTCCGGGAAGACGACGCTGTTGAACGCCCTGGCGGCGGCGATCGACGATCGCGAGCGGATCGTGACGATCGAGGAGACCGCGGAGCTTCGGCTGGGCCAGCCCCACGTGGTTCGGTTGGAGGCGCGCCCCGCGAACGCCGAAGGCGCCGGTGCGGTCACGGTGCGCGAACTGATTCGCGCGTCGCTGCGAATGCGTCCGGACCGGCTGGTCGTCGGTGAGGTGCGCGGCGCCGAGGCGCTCGATCTCGTGCAGGCGCTCAATACGGGTCACGAAGGTTCACTCTCCACCGTCCACGCGAACAGCCCGCTCGATGCGCTTCGCCGATTGTCGACGCTCGCGCTCTTCGGTGGAACGGGGCTTCCCCATGATGCGATTTGCGAACAACTTCGAGCGTCGGTCGATGTGATCGTGCAGGTGGCGCGGTCGGGGAGCGGCGCTCGCCACATCGCCGCCGTCGTGGAGGTCGTCGAACACGCCGACGGCTTCGAGGTCCATCCGTTGTTGGAGCGACACGGCCAGTCGGTCCAGGTCCTCGGGACCCGCCACCGGATGCCGCGGCGACGGATCCGGCGATGAGCACGATCGCGAGGGTCGTCGTCGGTGTCGCGTTGGCCGGGCTGCTCGCTCGGGCCGCGGTCGCGGCACCGGCTCGGGGTCGGGCTCGACGGTTTCGGGTGCGCACGTTGCTGCTCCCGACCGGTGTCCGGGCCCGGATCGTGCGGGCCTTCATGCAGGCCGACATCGATGTCACGCCGGAAGCCGCCGCGCGGTGGTGGGTCCTCGCCGTCGCGAGTGTTGCCTGGTTCGCAATGGTGCTCGCGCCTCCGCTCCTCGTGCCCGCGATCGTTGCCGCCGTCACCGCAGGACCGATTGGTGTGCGTATGCGTTCCGGCCAGGCCCGCCGCGCGGTTCGGGCCGCGCTGCCCGGAGTGTTGGATCTGATCGTGGCCCAACTCCGGGCCGGGGGCACCGTGGCCGAGGCCCTCGACACCGTTGCCAGCCGGCCGGGCCCGCTCCGCGCCGACTTCGCACGGGTGTCGGCCCGGTGCTCGCTGGGAGCCGGCCTCGACCCGGCCCTGGCCCAATGGGCCCAGGAGCGTCCGATCCCGGGAGTGCGGTCGGCGGCCGGCGCACTCGCCATGGTCACCCTGATCGGTGGATCGGCCGCGACTGCATTGGAAGGACTCTCGGTCTCGCTGCGCAACGACGATGCCGCGTTGGGCGAGGCCAAGGCGCTGTCGGCCCAGGCCCGGGTCTCCGCGATCGTCGTGGGGGGCGCGCCGCTCGCGTATCTGATCTTCGCCGCAGCGACCGATCCGGGGTCGACCGATGTACTGGTCTCGACGACCGCGGGTCGGATCTGCCTGGTGCTCGGACTCGGCCTCGAAGGGCTCGCCGCGGTCTGGATGCGCGCGCTGCTGGGGCAATCGAGATGAGCGACGTGCTCGTCGTCGGGTGTGGGCTCGGATGGGGCCTGGTTGCGGCAGCGCCCTTTGTGGCGCGGACGCGCCGAGTGCAGGTGGTCGAGCGGTGCGCACCGACGACGCAATCGAGGCGGGTTTGGCGGCCCCGGCTCGGTGGACCGATCGGACGCGTCATCCACGGGATTGCCGCGAAGCGACGGACGCGCAC
>JAENVU010000386.1 GCA_016650415.1 Acidimicrobiia bacterium | reverse complement strand
GCGGCCCACGGGACCGCGACCGTCCTGCTGGCGGATCTGAACCTCGGCGCCGACCTCGATCGGTTGGTCCTCGACACGGTGATCGACAACCTCCTGCGTGGTCTCGCCGCGCCCACCATCTGAGCGATGAGGTTCCGAATGCGGATGTTCCGGTCCACGCTGGTTGGCGTTCTCGCGCTCGTTGTCGTCGCGAGTGCGTGTAGCGAAGCGGCCAACAAGAAGGCGGCGAATGGCACTCCGCCGACGACCGTCCCCCGAGGCGTGAGTGACTGCAAGGACGCAACGTCGATCGTTGCGTGCGCGCCGGCGGGCTCGATGCTCTCGCCGTACCTCCCGAAGACGCCGAAGGAAGCGACGGGAACTCCGATCGTGATCGGCATGATCAATCAGGACACCGGCGCCGCCGGCGCATTTCCGGAACTCACGTTGGCGGTCAGGACCGCGGTGACGTTCATCAACACCGAACTCAACGGGGTCGACGGTCACCCGATCGAGTTGGTCACGTGCAACACCAACTTCAGCCCCGACCTCTCGCAGAGCTGCGCCCAGGAAATGGTGGCGAAGAAGGCGGTGGCGGTCGTCGGCGGTATCGACATCTGGGGAACCGGCATCACCACGCTGGAGAACAACGGGATCCCTTACGTCGGGGGGATTCCGGTGAGCTTCGAGGCGGCCCGGAGCCCGGTGAGCTTCCAGTTCAGCGGCGGGCTGTGGGGCGCGGTACTCGGAATGGGCAAGTACGCGATGACCGACCTCGACGCCAAGAGGATCGCGGTCATCTACGGCGACTTCGGGCCGATCAAGGACGCCGCCGAGCTCGGCAAGAAGGTGTTGGAGAAGCAGGGGGCACAGGTCACGCTCATTCCGACGAGCAGCGTCAACCCCGACATGGTGAGCGCCATCAACCAGACCGCCCAGGCGTCGCCCGACGCGGTCATCGCGCTGACTGCCGACAGCGGGTGCAAGCCCACCATGGTGACGGCCGCGCAACTCGATCTGAAGGCGCCCGTGATGTACACGGGAGCATGCGCCGCGCCGAAGATCATCGACTCCGTCGGGTCGGCGGCCGACGGTGCGATCTTCAATCTCGAAGCCGATCTGGATCCGAAGAACTCCGACAACGTCCTCTACCTGGCGATTGCGGCGCGGTACGGACCTGAGTTCGGGTACGAGGCGCAAGGTGCCGGCACGGTGTCCTTCCGGGGAATGATCAACCTCTATGGCGTCTTGCGGGACCTGGGCGCGGAGAACGTCTCCTCGCCGGCGATTCTCAAGGCTTTCCGGGCGGCCCGCGATCGGCGGAGTTTCTTCGGTCACAACTACACCTGTGACGGGAAGCAACTCGACGGCTACGTCGCCATGTGCTCGCCGCAGCAGACCTTGGGCGTTTTGAAGAAGGGTGCGATCGGACAACTCACCGATTGGATCGAGGTCGGCGGGCCGAAGGCCTAGCCGCAACTCCCGATCGGTCATGTCCGACTATCTCCAGCAGTCTCTGACCGGCCTCGGATCGGGTGCGGTGATCGCCGTCCTCGCGATCGGCATCGTCCTGACGTTCCGCGCGTCGAACGTGATCAACCTCGCCCACGGCGCGATGGGCATGTACACCGCCTACGTCTACTTCGGACTCCGCAACTTCGACCTCGCCGGCGCGGACCGAGGTGGCGACCTGGTGCTCCCGATCATCGGGTTGCCCACCTCGGTGCACGTCGTGGACCGGCCGACGGTGGTGACGGCGCTCGTGATCGCGCTCGGGGTCGCCGCGATTCTCGGGTTCGTGGTCTACGGGCTCGTGTTCCGTCCGCTCCGGTCTGCGCCGCCGCTGGCCCGCATCGTGGCGTCGTTGGGCGTGTTCCTCTATCTGCAATCGGTGATGCAGCTGCGCGTGACCGCCGCCGGGGGCGGTGCGGCCGCGCTCCAGCTCACGTCGTTGCTCCCGGATGGGGTCGTCCATCTCGGCGACTCGGCGATTCCCACCGCGAGCTTCGTCCTGGCTGCCTTGGCGGTGGCGGTCGCCGTCGGGTTGGGGTTGGTGTTCCGACTGACCCGCTTCGGATTGGCCACCCGGGCCGCGGCCGAACACGAGAAGGGCGCGGTGCTGACCGGCCTGTCGCCGGATCGCCTCGGCTATCTGAACTGGGTGATCGCGTCGGTCCTCGCCGGTGCCGCCGTGATCGCCATCGCCGGGATGTCGAGCAAGCTCGACCCGATCGACACGAGTTTGCTCGTGGTGCCGGCCCTCGCCGCCGCGTTGCTCGGTGGTCTGAATGGCTTTGCGGCGACGACGGTCGCCGGGCTCGCCATCGGAATGTCGCAGAGTGGGTTGTCGACGTTCCAAGCGCGGGCCCATTGGCTGCCGGATTTTCTGCCCAAGGGTGGATTGCGCGAGTCGTTGCCGGTGATCCTGATCCTGATCGCGATCACGATTCGCGGCTCGCACCTGCCCACGCGTGAATCCATCGTGGAGACGCGCTTGCCGGCGTCGCCGACACCCCGCCATGTGTTCGCGTGGGCGGGGGTGCTCACGGCGGCCGCCGCAGTGGGGCTGCTCACCTTGGACGCCCAATGGCGGCTCGCCATCGTGGTCTCCACGATTGCGACGTTGATCGCGCTGTCGTCAGTCGTGCTGACGGGCTACGTCGGTCAGATCTCGCTCGCGCAATACGCGTTCGCGGGTTTGGCTGCCTTCATCACCGCGCGCCTCGCAGTCAACGGCATGGCCTTTCCGTGGGCACCGATCCTCGGCGTGACCGCGGCGGTCGGCGTCGGCGTCCTCGTCGGGATCCCGGCCGTGCGCGTCCGGGGCATGGCGCTGGCCATCGCCACGCTGGGCGCGGCGGTCGCGATCGAGGCTCTGGTGTTCAGCGCTCCGACGTTCAATGGCATCAGCGGTGTTCCTCGGCCCCGGATCTTCGGTATCGATCTGGGGTTCCTCTCCACCGGAGCCGACAATTTCCGCGCCGCCTTCGGGCTCTTTGCGTTGCTGGTGCTCGCGGTGAGCATGGTCGCGGTCGCGAACCTCCGGCGGAGCCCGAGTGGATTGCGCTGGTTGGCCGTACGGAGCAACGAGCGAGCGGCCGCGGCGGTGGGGATCGACGTCAGCAGTACCAAGCTGCTTGCATTCGCGGTGTCGTCGCTGCTCGCCGGGCTCGGCGGTTCACTCCTCGCCTACGAGTTGCCGGCACTTTCGCCGCAACAGTTCCTGGTCATCGGGGCCCTCGCCATCCTCGCCCTCACCTACCTCGGTGGGATCGCCACGCTGAGCGGCGCGCTGCTGGCCGGCGTCATGGCCTCGGGCGGGATCGTGACCCGACTCCAGGGCGGCGCGACCGGCGACGCGTCGAGCTATCAGTTCGCGATCAGCGGTCTGGTGCTGATCGTCGTGGCGATCCTCTCTCCGGATGGCATCAGTCTCGCGGCGCGTCGCGGATTCGCTCGGTGGCGACGGGCATGAGTGCGCTCCTCGAGGTCTCGGAGTTGCGAGTGAGTTTCGGCGCGCTGGTCGCCGTGGACGACGTCTCCTTCACCGTCCCGACCGGCGCCATCATGGGATTGATCGGACCGAACGGTGCCGGCAAGACCACGACGATCGACGCGCTGTGCGGATTCCTCCCGGCGGCGGTCGGTTCGATCCGTCTCGGCGGCGTGGCGCTCGACGGACTGCGCGCGCACCAACGGGCCCGGGCGGGACTCGGCCGGACGTTCCAGACCGTCGAGCTGTTCGACGATCTCAGCGTCCGCGAGAACCTCCTGGTCGCCGCGATCCGACCGCGGTGGTGGTCGCCGTTCGTGGATGCAGTCGCGCCACGGAGGGGTACCCGCGGCGTCAACGTCGACGATGCCATGGGACTCATGGGTCTCGACGCCGTCGCCGATGCGCGGCCGACGGAGCTGTCGCACGGTCAACGTCAGTTGGTCGGCGTCGCCCGGGCACTCGCCACCCGGCCCCGACTCGTGCTGCTCGATGAGCCGGCCGCCGGGCTCGACCCGGCCGAGACCGCAGTCCTGGGTCGGTTGCTAGCGTCCCTTCCTGCCGCGGGCGTCTCGGTGCTGCTCGTCGACCACGACATGAACCTGATGCTCGGCGTCTGCGACCAGCTCACCGTGCTCGATTTCGGACGCGTGATCGCAAGCGGTCCGACCGCGGCGGTGCGAACCGATCCGGCGGTCATCGCGGCGTACCTCGGAGGTGGGGCGTGACCGAACCCACCGGGGAACCGCTGCTTGAACTGAAGGACTTCGTCGCGGGGTATCGAGGCGTGGCCGTCGTGCACGGGATCGACGTCGAAGTCGGTGCGGGTGAAATGGTCGCGCTCCTCGGACCGAACGGTGCCGGGAAGACGACCACGCTGCTCACGGTCTCGGGGCTCCTGCCGCGACTCGGAGGTACTGCGCGCGTGCTCGGCGCGGCGCAGCCCGCCGGCCGACGCCGGGACACCACCCGCCGCGCCCTCGCACTGGTCGGTCGAGGCCTCGCCCACGTCCCCGAGGATCGGGCGCTCTTCTACGGGCTGACCGGCCGAGAGCATCTCCGGCTGGCGGC
>JAENVU010000385.1 GCA_016650415.1 Acidimicrobiia bacterium | reverse complement strand
GGTCGCGGAACATCACACCGGTCCCGAGGTCGACGCCGACACCCGCAACGGCCTCGTCGACGCCTGGGATCGTCAGCGCCTCTGTGCCTACGCGGAGGAGTGGCTTCCGGGGGTCGATCCGAATCCGACGACGGAGACGACCTGCCTCTACACCACGACGCCGACGGAGGACTTCCTGCTCGATCGGGTCGGTCCCGTCGTGGTCGCGTCGCCGTGCTCCGGGCACGGGTTCAAATTTGCGCCGCTCGTCGGACGGATCATCGCGGACCTCGTCGAGGGGTCGGACGGCCCGGAGCGATTCCGCCTCCCCGGCTGATCAGTCCGGCGCCGGGCTGGAGTCGGACTCGAAGTCCTCGATGATCTCCTCGATGGTTTCGCCCTGGGTCAGGCCATGGCGGTTCGACCACATGGCCCACCCGATCACGCCGCCGACCGAGATCACGGTCAACCAGAGCTGATTGTCGCCAATCCACTCGAGGATGTCGACGAGTGGACCGTGGAACACCTCGGCCAGGGCGCGGACCGCCCAGAGTCGCAGCCCGATGCTGAGCAGTGCGATCGCCAAGAACTGAGCAAGGGGCATCGCATCGGCTCCGGCCAGCATGGCCGCGACGTTGCCGGGAAAGAGGAACGTGACCGGCCCGCGCGCGCCGTGGAACTTCCGTTCGATCCAGAGGACGGGGCGAAGCGCGTTCCCGGATCGTGATTCCAGCCAGCGCAGGGCGCGGTCGCCGTACCACCGGCCGAGGAGGAAGTAGGTGCCGAGCAACAGGACGGCCCGCGCCAGTGGGATACCGAAGAACCAGATCGCGTCGACGTTGGGCGACGCGAGGAGGAGCCAGCGGATCTTCGGACTGAGGAGGAGCAGTGCGATGGGACCCTCGTTGACCAGGGTGGGAGCGAGGGCGTTGCCGGCGTAGGCCGCGACCGTGAACGCCACCATCGGAACCGCGAGGACGGCGATGCGCGTTCTCGGGTTGGTCGGCGCGTGCATCCCTGCAGCCTGGCATCTCGCGGCCGAGCTATCTCGCCAGGCGCCGCGACTCAGGCGTGGGCGAAGGGCGGCGGTCCGAGGATCTCGATGCCGCCGTTCTTCGCGGCGGAGGCCTGCACGCGTTCCATGTCGACGGGACCGGTGGCACGTGCCTCACCGGTGTTCGCCGTCGGCTCGCTCGCATCCCGGTAGAAGGCCTGGCAGCAGCCGGGTGTGTGAAGGCACAGCAGGCGCACCCCATTCGCACCGACCACCTTGAACGCGTGGGGAACGCCCCGCGGTGCCATGGCGACGCCACCTGCGCCGACCCGATGCTCGACGCCGTCGAGGTGCATGAGGATCTCGCCCTCCAGGACGATCATGGTCTCGTCCGACTCGGGGTGAATGTGCAGCGGAGTCACCTTGCCCTGGTCGATGCGATCCTCGAAGAGGAGAAATGCGCCGTTGGTCTCCTCGGCGGTGGCTTTCCAGATGTGCTCGCCGCCACCGAAGAACCAGCGCCGTTCGCCGTCCTCCCTGGCGCGGACGACCGATCGGCCTGATTCGGGTGCCTGCATGATGATCTCCTCGTATATGGGACTCAAGTACCACGAAGAGACTCGCGTACCATGAGGTACATGTCAACCGGGTATGAAGCTGGCGGTCGATCCGCGCAGAAGGGCCGCACCCGTGCCGCCTTGGTCGCGGCGGCGCGTGAACTGGTGACGTCCGGGATCACACCGACGGTCGAGGAGGCCGCGATCGCGGCGTCCGTGTCGCGCACGACCGCCTACCGCTATTTCCCGAATGCCCGCGAGCTTCTGCTCGCCGCCCACCCCGAGGTCGACCAACCGTCGATGCTCCCGCCGGATCCGCCGGCCGATCCCGCGGCTCGCCTCGATGCGGTCGTGTGCGCCTTCATGGCCATGATCGTCGAGACCGAGGCCCAGCAGCGGACGATGCTGCGCCTGTCACTCGAGCGCGACGCCGCGAATCGAGGCGAACTCCCATTGCGTCAGGGTCGGGCGATCGCCTGGATCGGCGAGGCGCTCGACGGGCTCCGCGGCCAACTGTCCGACGACGAGCGCACCACCCTCGTCTACGCCCTCCGCGCCACCATCGGGATCGAAGCGCTCGTGTGGCTGACCGACGTCGCCGGACTCTCGCGGGGTGAGGCGGTCGAACTCATGCGGTGGTCGGCGCAGGCACTGCTCCAGCACGCGCTCGGCGACGCTCCGGTTCCGACGCGCGTTTCGCGACCCGGGGGTCGCGGTTCAGGCGCCGGAAACCTGTGAGCGGTCAGGCGGGGAGGGCTTGCTCGGTGAGGCGGCGGGCGATGACCCGGAGGCAGAGGGTTTCGTCGGCGCCTTCGAAGATGGAGAGCACGCGGGCGTCGACGAAGTAGCGCGACACCGGGAACTCCTCGGCGTACCCCATCCCTCCGTGGAGCTGCAGCGCCTCGCGGGTGACCCACTCGGCAGCCCGACAGACGTAGGCCTTGACCATGCTCGCCTCGAGGGCGCCTTCACCCCGGGCCATCTTGCGGGCGACGTCGTAGGAGAACTGCCGACCCGCACAGATCAGGGCCGCCATCTTGGCCAGCTTCACCTTGGACAGCTGGTAGTCGAAGATCGGCTTGCCGAAGACGTTGCGGTCCTGGGCGTAGTCGAGCCCGGCTTCGAACGCCGCCTGCATCAGGCCGACGGCGCGCGCCGCGGTCTGGAGTCGACCGTTCTCGAAGCCTTCCATCTGGAGGTAGAAGCCCTTGCCCAGCCCGCTGTCCAACCCGATGAGGTTCTCAGCCGGTACGAACCAGTTGTCGAACGCGACCTCGTAGGAGTGCATCCCCCGATAGCCGAGGGTGTCGATCGCTCGACCTTCCATCTTCCCCTCGCGGCCGTCGTCGAAGGCGAAGTGGTGACCCGGTGCCGGCGGCTTGTCGATGACGAGCACCGAGAGGCCACGGTGACCCAGTGACCGGTCCGGATCAGTGCGAGCCAGCACCATGAGGGTGTCGGCCCGGCCGGCGAAGGTGCACCAGGTCTTCACGCCGTTGACCACGTACCCACCGTCGACGGCGGTTGCGCTGACCTTGACGCCGGCGACGTCCGAGCCGTAGTCCGGCTCGGTGACCATCACGCCGACGATCCGTTCGCCGCTCGCGATCTGGGGCAGCCAGCGGTGCTTCTGCTCCTCGGTCCCGCCCTTGACGATGGCCCGGGTGAGGATCTCGGGTCGGGTGATCAACGCGCCCCCGGCACCGAGGGAACCCCAGGACAATTCCTCGGTCGCGACACACATCGCGAGGTAGTCGGAGTCGCCGCCGGCGGCGAAGCCGCCATACTCCTCGGGCACCGAGAGCCCGAAGCCGCCGATCTCGGCCATGCCGTCGATGATCTCGGCGGGAATGTCGGCGTTGGTGCGGTGGATGTGCTCGGCGACCGGACGGATCTTGTCTTCGGCGAAGCGGTGGAACGTGTCGCGCACCATGTCGAACTCGTCG